>NZ_JAATOS010000065.1:0-14908 GCF_011806505.1 Salipiger sp. HF18
TCGGGACTGTCATCCCGAACAGTCGAGTCGGGCCGGTGCAACCACTCGCCGAGCGACTTGTAACTGCGCTCAGCCTGCTCATACCGACCGGGCGGAACCTGAAGCTCCTCAACTAGGTCTTCCAATAATTGATCAACAGGCCTGGTATTCGTCAAAGGGAATTCCATCACATGAAACCTCCATACGGTTCTGGTGCCCGTCCTCTACTGATTTATCGAAGGCATGGCTGAGTAGAAGAGGAGCGGCCACCCCCGCGAAGGTATGACAAACTTGCGCTCACTGATCGACAATGACCTAAGCGCTAATCTTGATCGTTAACTCAAACCCCTTCCCCGGTTTTTGATCGTAGATCACCAAAGGAAGATCGGCTTTGGGCATTCGTGAACGACCCGTTTCGACAGCTGCGGAAGCCGGGAGAACAGGAAATACGTTGATAGTCGCATCTTCGCCATGGTGGGCCTTGATCAGATCGAAGAGCCTGCGAAGGTGAGTTTTATAGATTGCAAGATCGTCCTGTCTTCGCATGATGTCGTTATGAGGATCCTCTGCCGTGATCGACCAGATTGCCGCGTTATCGCCCAGAACCGAGCGAATTCTCTGATCATCGACGGTCGCGCTGAGCGCCAACTTGAGTGCGACTGGTACGTCCTTCGGCCCAGTGTACTCACCAATCTTGAAATCAATCGACGGCTGGTGAAGTTGCCATTTCCAGGTAGATGGCTCGCGATATTTTTGGTGAACAGATACCGGCATGATATCACCTAGCAATGTACCGAGTTCGATCAGAAGAGGCTGCGGAGCAAGCGCAAACACACTCAACTGAAGGATCTCCTTCTGCTCTATCCGCTCCTTCACCTTGCGCCGAAACTGACGATGCAGATTCGCGCTTTGCATGTCCCAAAACTCTGGCTCATCATCCTTGATTTCGGAATTTAGCTCGATGTCGATGGTTCGTCGCTCCGCCGGGTGTCTGTCAGGCGGCATAGCGGCAAAGATCGCCTTGGTGGAAACCAACGAGTCCATTTGGCCGATAGTCGCCGCGAAACGGACCACATGAGCGGCGCGGTCAGCGTCCATATCTGTAACAGTCTCAATCCGCTCTTCATGCTCGCGCTTCATTGCCACGAGTGTTTCTTCCGGATAGTCGTCCAC
The DNA here is from genome assembly GCF_011806505.1 of Salipiger sp. HF18. NCBI lineage: Bacteria > Pseudomonadati > Pseudomonadota > Alphaproteobacteria > Rhodobacterales > Roseobacteraceae > Salipiger > Salipiger sp. HF18. Next base: position 1,153 of record NZ_JAATOS010000065.1, read on the forward strand.
GTGATCTACGTCGATTTCCTTGTGATGGATAGGACACATCAGCATCAGATTGCTAATGTCACGGGCTAGAAGCAGCGAACGGACACTATCACCCCTCGGTCCATTCTCGCTATCTGCCACAATGTGCGCGATGAAACCAAACTTTCCGTCTTCCTTGCCAGCGATCAGATCACCGACAAGGAGCTTGTTGCACCCCGAAAACTCACATCGGCCCGCCGCCAAAGCCCATAACTGGGTCTGTATCTTGGCTGGGATACTCGAACTAGACAATTATCCACTCCATTTTATCCCCCCCTCGGATTATGAATGAGCAGTCGAACGATATCTTAATGACCGCCACCCCATTAAAAGACACTAAATCTTCAGAACTTTCCAACCCTCGCGAAATCCATCTTTCCCATTATCATCTGAAATTATCAAATGGCCCGCCTCGGGAGATTGGCCGCGCTGAAAAGTAGTGATAGTTGCCTGTATCGATGCGCCTCCCATAAGACGCACGATAACCAAAGCTGCAAACGAAGGTCCGCTGTGCTCGACCATATCAGTCATCGAAGCTAAGTCGATTTCGCTAGGCATTGGTGGGAATGTTGGGTGTGAGTGCCATTCGCCAAGGTAGTCAACCCGACCAACGCGATCACTATTCTCCAGCAAAATCCGATCCATTTGTTTTGAGTGCAGCTCAGGCAAGCTATCGAAACGATCTCGTGTACCCGCCTTAAGATCAACGGTAAAACCGACGAGATCAAATTCGCCTGGAGCTGTTTGTTCTGCAACTAACCACCCTCCGATCTCGCGTTTGCCGCCTTGCTTCAGGTGGTTCTGCAGTTCCGCGAGCTGCGAGCGTGAGATTGTGAGGCTAAGCGTCATCTTGCAGTCCAAGCTGGGTCATGACGCGTGCAATGCCCTCTTCTTCGCAACTTGTACTGCCCTTTACCCATCCCTCGTGAGGACTGAAGATGACCGGGTGGGTGTCAAACGGATGATCAAAGATCCAGCCTTTGCGCATCCCTATAAAATAGGCAGGCTCGGGGTGGACCCGCATCTCTGTGGGTACGAGGGCATCCAGGGCGTGACGGACCAATCTATTGGCAATGACGCCTACATCACTGTCAGAAGCGAACAAGGGCTCATCGTCGTCCTGACCTTGCACCCCATAGTTGTGCTCGCGGCCCTCTGGCGGCGCCATGCCCTTCTCGTCGCACCATGCTCGCAATTGAGACGCAGCGGTCAGCGGAGGCGGATCTTCAGATGGGAAACTTCGAGCAATCAGGCCTCCGATTCCACCCGCGTAAACTCGTCCCCAGACGAGAGGTTTGCGCTTCTGCGTGCAAATGGCCGCTGCCATTCGAAACACACTATTATCAGCCGTTGTATCGATCACGAGATCACAAGTGCTGATGATCTCGCTCAACTGGGCAATATTCTGGACAGCGGTTTGAGATGTTAGGCTCATGCCCAAGGCACCGACTTTTACATCTGGATTAATCCGAACTAGCCGATGCTGCAGAGAAACTGCCTTGTGGTGCCCCACATCCATTTCATCGAGTTCGTTTCGAACCAAATTGTCGGACCAGAGAACATCATTGTCGAGCAACTTGAACTGACCAACACCTTCGCGCGCAAGGCTGGCTGCGACTTTCGACCCCAGAGAACCCGCACCAATGATGCAGATGCTAGAATTTCTGAACATCTTTCCATGGACACGCCGCTCTTTGGTCTTCGGAGGTTCAAAGGTATGAAAAATGTCCATCTTCCTCTCCGAGCCATAGTGGCTAACCCGTAGCAGAACCTCCCGCTGGCCATTCGACACAACCACGAATACGTCGCCGGCTGATCTTATCCATTCACGCAGCCATCTCGGCAAGGAATGGTAAAGGAGTTCCGCCAGCTCATCAGGCGGTAGGTCTGGAATTTTTCCGATATCGGGAAGGCGAAATAGAACTCCGTGAACCCGGTTTCCTCCCGCACCAGGACCGTCTTTAGGCTCGATCTGGTTATGGTCCAGTCCGATAGTCGCGATGCGGGCAACAATGGATTCCGGAGCCCCAAAACGCCGCTCCATCGTGATTTGAAGATCGGTTGCGCGTCCTGCGAGGCGCATTCTCATTAGGCGAGCAGTATCCGACGGTAGCATAAAGCGGAGGGAATGCCCCCAGAGCTGAGAAGATAAGTCGCCAGGATGAGCGCTTTCTACGTCTGAGAAAGTGTTTTCTTCTGGGGTTGCTTCCAAGAGTGCCCTGGCGCTCCGGACTACATCTGTGCTCTTGCAGTCGGGATGCCAGTTATCCGGTCGGTATTGGAGGCATAGTTCGCCACCTTCGCCATATTGGTGCTGCGATAACCGGACGGTGCCGTCGGCTGGAAAGACAAATGGCGGGAGATCAGGAAAGAGTGCTGGGAAAACCAGCCGCAATGGAATGCGACGCTCCCCGGCGAGCAGAACAAACGACCAGGTCAGCAGGCCATCGACGTTTCTGCCGAATTGGGGTTCTTCCAGCCAATCTGATGCCGCTGCTAGGTCAGCGAGCTCTTCACACTCACGGATTAGCCGCGCTTCGCCGACTGTGAAGCCCATCAACCAAAACCTTTTGGCTCCGTCGACCTCCGATCCTCACCACCAAAAACGAGACCGGGCGCAGAAGCCCCGGCTGCAGCAGCAGGAGCCACGGATGCCGCACGTGACCCCGCCGATATCGCTACCCTCGAGCGCGCACCTTCAACGAGGGTGCTTCCAAGATTTCGTGAGAGCTCATTTAGAACAATATTTGTGTCGCTGAACCTTTGAACGGCGCCAAAATCCGTTCGAGCAGCCTCCAGCCACTTGAAGAAGGATTCGCGGCGCTCGGGAAATTTTTCCCACCTATCCGCAAAATTCTCTGAAGGGTCCGTAGGGTTGGCAATCCATGACACCCCATTCCGTTCTGCGATCGCGAGATGCATGTCCCTCAGAATCTTGGCAATTGCATCCGATACCCTTGCTTCGCCTTCATAGGCATGGGTTGAGAGCGTCGTGAGGATCACACTAATAACCTTCAGGTCCGAATCCTGCTCCGCGAACCACTCATCCCTGTGACGCTTCAAAATCATGATGGATGATTGGAGAGGTGTTCGCACCCGAAACACCGGGACGTCTTCCACACTCGCTGTCACTTTACCTTGGGCGTCGAGGAATGCCCTGCGACGTTCATTCAGTTGTTCGATCTGCCTCGACTTGAACCATGCGGCAAAGCCCCTGGGATTGCTTCGGGGCCAATCATCCGTGATGATACGGTATGTGCTAGTCTTGTCTTTATCGGTGATGGCAATCGCACCTTCCGCAAGCGCCTCATCCGCGAGGTAGGAAGAAAGAACGGTACGCATGTTTGCCTCGTTCGGTACAGCCGGCAATACGTCCATGTGGAATTGCGCACCATCTGCGTAGATCAAGGTGCAGCATCTTCTAGGCTCATCACTGACCTCGTTTTTGATCCCTCGCGCATCGCGATACGCCTTGAGCTCAGCCAGCAGTTGAGCGCGGAGATCTGCCTGGGTAATCTGCGCTTTCGTCAGAGAACGGAAAGAAACAACGATGTCGAGATCGTAGTCTTCGTTCTTGGACGTCGGCTTGATCGGCGTGCCGAGCGCGAACGAGCCCTGAATGTAGACATCGGGATCATAAGCACGAACCTTGGACTCATCGCGATGCAAAAACTCGCCAAGGTCCTTGTAGCGTCTTTCGGCTTGATCAAAGCGATCTTGTGGCACTGCCAATTCTTCAGCAAGTTTTTCAATCGCGACGTTGTACCCGTATCCAATGCCCGCGCCTGCGTTCATACCAAGACCCCTACATAATTATTCCGAATTTAAAGGTGTCTATTTAGACGCAGATTTTCAAGGTATTTGCTCGATCAAAGGCCGCTTTTGTAGAACACCCATGGGATGTGTCCTGCCACTTATAGCTGCGATAGGAGTCGCATACACTGCAAGAGTTAGTCATGCGCCAGGCGTCGACTGTGAGCCGAAAGCTCCTAAGGAACTCAGTTTGGACGTCCGTGGGGCCCCTGCTCAATTTTTCCGCATCCCGTCTCCATAAGCATAAGGCCCACAGACCGGATCGGCTGCCCTCCTTAGCGTGCTGACCCAGCACCAGCAGGCGTCGCCACAACCAGACATGCAAACGGCCTCAGGTACTCCCCGAGGCCGTTTCCTATCTACTCAGCCAAAATGACCTTGTGAGACGGTTAGGTCATGTCGCGTGGCACGCCACATGACTTCAGCCCAATCGCTCCTCACCCGCACTTCGAATGGCCGCAGGAGGAGCAGGTCATGCAGCCTTCGACCATCATCATCGAGTACTGGCCGCAGGACGGGCAGGCCTTGCCGCGGGGGGCGTCGAGGCCGACGACCTTGGCCTGCGGGTCGGATTTCAGGCCCTTGCCCTCGCCCTCGAGGAAGCCGATCGAAACCATGTGGCGCTCGATCACGCCGCCGATCGCCGCGAGGATGGAGGGGATGTACTTGCCCTGGACCCAGGCGCCGCCGCGCGGATCGAACACCGCCTTCAGCTCCTCGACCACGAAGCTCACGTCGCCGCCGCGCCGGAACACCGCCGAGATCATCCGGGTCAGCGCCACCGTCCAGGCGTAGTGCTCCATGTTCTTCGAGTTGATGAACACCTCGAACGGCCTCCGGTGGCCGCCGACGATGATGTCGTTGATCGTCAGGTAGATCGCGTGCTCGCTGTCCGGCCACTTCAGCTTGTAGGTCGCCCCCTCGAGCGCCTGTGGGCGGTCGAGCGGCTCGGACATGTAGATCACGTCGCCGCCCGCGGCCTCCTCGGCCAGCTCCGGGGTGTCGGCGGGCGTCTTCTCGGCGCTCTCCGAGACCGACAGGACCGAGCCCGTCACGTCGTTCGGGCGGTAGGTGGTGCAGCCCTTGCAGCCGGTTTCGTAGGCCTGCATGTAGACGTCCTTGAACGCTTCGAAGGAGATGTCCTCGGGGCAGTTGATCGTCTTCGAGATCGAGCTGTCGATCCACTTCTGCGCCGCCGCCTGCATGCGCACGTGGGCCTGAGGATCGAGGGTCTGTGCGTTGACGAAATACTCCGGCAGCTCGGCATCGCCCTTCAGGTCGCGCCACATCTGCACGGCGTAGTCCACGACCTCCTCCTCGGTACGGGTGCCGTCCTTCTGCAGCACCTTGCGGGTGTAGGCATAGGCGAAGACCGGCTCGATCCCCGAGGACACGTTGCCCGCGTAGAGCGAGATCGTCCCCGTGGGCGCGATAGAGGTCAGCAGCGCGTTGCGGATGCCATGCTCGCGGATGGCGTCACGGACGTCGTCATCCATGTTGAGCATGTTGCCCGTGGCGAGGTACTTCTCGGCGTCGAAGAGCGGGAAGGCGCCCTTCTCCTTCGCCAGATCCACCGAAGCGAGATAGGAGGCGCGGGCGATGAGCCGCAGCCAGGCCTCGGTCTGTGCCGCCGCCTCCTTAGAGCCGTAGCGCAGCCCCTTCATCAGCAGCGCATCCGCAAGCCCGGTGACCCCGAGCCCGATGCGGCGCTTGTTCTGCGCCTCCTCGAGCTGTTGCGGCAGCGGGAAGCGCGAGGCGTCGACGACGTTGTCCATCATCCGCACCGCGGTGGCCACGAGCGCCTCGAGCTCGGCCTCGTCAAGATGCGCTCCCGCCTCGAAGGGCTGCTTCACCAGCCGCGCGAGGTTGATTGACCCCAGCAGGCAGGCCCCGTAGGGCGGCAGCGGCTGCTCGCCACAGGGGTTGGTGGCGGCGATCTGCTCGACGTAGGAGAGGTTGTTGGCCTTGTTGATGCGGTCGATGAAGATCACGCCCGGCTCGGCGTAATCGTAGGTCGCCCGCATGATCCGGTTCCACAGGTCCCGCGCCTTGACGGTCCGGTAGACCTTGTCGCCGTAGACCAGCTCCCACGAGCCGTCCGCCTTGACCGCCTCCATGAAGGCGTCGGTCACCAGCACGCTGAGGTTGAACATGCGCAGCCGCGCCGAATCCGCCTTGGCGCCGATGAACTGCTCGATGTCCGGGTGGTCGCAACGCATGGTGGCCATCATCGCGCCGCGGCGCGAGCCCGCCGACATGATGGTGCGGCACATGGCATCCCAGACATCCATGAACGACAGCGGCCCCGAGGCATCGGCCGCGACACCCGCGACCGGCGCACCCTTGGGCCGGATGGTCGAGAAATCGTAGCCGATCCCCCCGCCCTGCTGCATGGTCAGCGCGGCCTCCTTCAGCATGTCGAAGATCCCCGCCATGCTGTCGGGGATCGTGCCCATGACGAAGCAGTTGAACAGCGTCACCGAGCGCGCCGTGCCGGCCCCGGCGGTGATCCGCCCGGCGGGCAGGTATTTGAAGTCCTCGAGCGCCTCGTAGAACCGCTGTTCCCAGCCCTCGGCGTCGGTCTCGACCGAGGCGAGCGAGCGCGCGATGCGGCGCCAGCTGTCCTCGACGGTGACGTCGATGGGGGACCCGTCCGCTTCCTTGAAGCGGTACTTCATGTCCCAGATCTGTTCGGCGATGGGGGCGGCGAAACGGCTCATGGCAGCGTGAATCCTCTTTGGCAGACGTGCCTGATAGCAGCCACCATCTTAGCACGTAAAGTCACGATTCCTACCAAAGCTTGAAACCGCTCCGTGACAGAATACAATATGGTGTGCACCTCCCGGAGGACTCTGTGGATAAATTCACCCATCTCATCAAGCTCAGCGTCGGAACCGACAGCGTCGAGAGCCTGAGCGCCTGGCAGGACAGCGGCGCCGCCCAGACCGCGGACGGCCTGCCCTGCCACGTCACCCGGATGTGGCCGAAGCGCGAGGCCGAGATTCTCGCCGGCGGCAGCATCTACTGGGTCTTCCAGGGCCTGGTGCAATGCCGCCAGCCGATCCTGCGGCTCGACCGGGTGACCGGCTCGGACGGCATCGAACGCTGCGCCATCGTACTGCAACCGGGGCTGATCCGCGTCGCCCCTGCCCCGCGCCGCCCGTTCCAGGGCTGGCGCTACCTCGCGCCGTCCGACGCGCCGCCGGATCTGTCGAAGACCCGCCAGCGCGAGCAGGAACTGCCGCCGGAACTGGCCGGCGCGCTGGCCGAGATCGGTGTGCTCTGAACCGCCTCAGCGGCCCTTGCCGCGCAGCGCGTACCAGCCGTAGGCCACCACCTCGCGCGCCGCGGCGCGCAGCTGGCCCGCGGGATCGGCGCCCCTGAACGACGGCGCTGCCCCCCGCGCCACCAGCCCGGCCCGGCGCGCCACCAGCAGCGCCCGCGGCAGGTGATAGCGCTCGCTCACCACCACCACCTCGCGCACCGCCAGCCGCTCGAGGATGGGCAGTGCGAAGCGGATGTTCTCTTCGGTGTTGGTCGAGCGCGCCTCGCGGTGCAGGTCACGCGCCGGCACCCCGGCCTGCCGGCAGATCTCCACGATCAGCGCCGCCTCGGCCGGCGGATGCACCCCGACACCGCCGCAGCCCACCACCGCGCGCACCGCGCCCGCGTGCCAGAGCCGCGCGCCCTCCAGCGCCCGGCGCCGCAGCGTCGGGGACGCCTCGCCTCCCGGCCAGACCGCCGCCCCCAGCACCAGCGCCACCGGCAGGTCCTCGCGTCCGCTCTTCATCTTGCCAGATAAACTCCCGCCGGAGGCATCCTGCCCCCTCCACATGAAAACACCGCCGGAGCATGGGCCCCGGCGGTGCAAGCCATCCGGCGATCCCGATCAGTTCGGGATGTCGCCGGTCACGCCCTCGACGTAGAAGTCCATGCCGGCGAGCGTGCCGTCATCCGCGACCTCGCCCTCGGCAAGCCAGGCCGAGCCGTCCTGCTTATTGATCGGGCCGGTGAAGGGATGATACGCGCCCGACGCGATGTCCTCCTTCATCTTGGTGACCGTCGCCAGCGCGTCCTCGGGGATCGGGCCGGTGAACTCGCCGATGCCGACCATGCCGTCACCGATGCCCTGCCAGGTGTTGTGGCTGGTCCAGGTACCGTCGATGACCGCCTGCACCCGGTCGATGTAATAGGGCGCCCATTCGTCGATGATCGACGAGAGCCGCGGTTCGGGCTTGTACTCGGCCATGTCGGCGGCCTGGCCGAAGCCGTAGGCACCGGCCTTCTCGAGCACCGCCAGCGGCGCGGTCGAGTCGGTGTGGGCAAGCACCACGTCCGCGCCCTGGTCGAGCAGCGCCTGCGTCGCGTCCGCTTCCTTGGCCGGGTCGAACCAGGTGTTGAGCCAGACCACCGCGATCTCGACGTCGGGGTTGGCCTTGGCGGCGTGCAGGTAGGACGAGTTGATGCCGCGGATCACTTCCGGGATCGGGAAGGAGCCGATGTAGCCGATCTTGTTGGTCTTGGTCATCGCTCCGGCGAGGTAGCCGGTGATGGCGCGGCCCTCGTAGAAGCGCGCGGAATAGGCCGAGACGTTGTCGGCGGTCTTGTAGCCGGTGGCGTGCTCGAACTTCACGTCCGGGAACTTGGCCGCGACGTTGATGGTCGGATCCATGTAGCCGAAGGAGGTGGTGAAGATCAGGTCCGCGCCCGACAACGCCATCTGGGTCAGCACGCGCTCGGCGTCGGCGCCCTCGGGCACGCTCTCCTGCTCGATCACCTCGACCGCGTCGCCGAAATGCTCCTTCATCTTCATCGCCGCCTCGTGGTGGTGCTGCGACCAGCCGCCGTCGTTCACCGGCCCGACGTAGACGAAGCCGACCTTCGGCGTGTCCTGGGCAAGGGCGGCGCCACCGGCCAGGGCGAGGCCCAGCGCGGCGGAAGTGGCGAGAAGCGTTCTGCGTTTGATCATTCCTGGTCTCCCATGGGTTTCTTGGTCATGTTGTCGGGCCCGTCGGCGCCGTCACCCTCCGGGTGCGCCTTGAGCCTGAGAAGTTGCGAGGTGATGATGCCCGCCGGGATGGCGACGATCCCCACCCCGATCAGGACGGTCAGACCGGTGAAGATCCGCCCGCCGGTGGTGATCGGGTAGACGTCGCCGTACCCGACCGTGCTCAGCGTCGCGAGCGCCCACCACATGGATTGCGGCACCGAGCCGAACTTGTCCGGCTGCGCCACGTGTTCGAAGAAACCGCGGTGAACAGGATCAGCTCGTCCCGCGAGGCCTCGAGCGCCAGCTCCAGCCGCCGCGACGCCCGTCGCAGCCGCAGGAGCTTCAGCAGCCGGAAGGCCCGCATCAGCCGCAGCACGCGCAGGCTCTGGGTGTGCGGCTGCAACAGCAGCAGCCCCGGCAGCACCGCCAGCAGGTCGACGATGCCCCAGAAGCTGGGCGCGTAGCGCCAGCGCGACGGCGCCGCCCAGAGCCGCAGCAGGTACTCTGCCGCGAAGCCCCAGAGCAGCAGGAACTCGGCCACGGTCATCATGTGCCGCACCACCTGCGGCAGCCACTCCGCGCCCTCGAGCAGGATGATCAGCGCCGAGATGAAGATGAGCCCGTGGAAGGCCCATGCGATCCGCGCGCCGTAGCGCGGGTCCTGCCCGTCCAGCGCCGCGCGCATCCGCTCCCTGCTCACTCCGAACACCGTTCCTCCCCCACCGAGCGCTCATCAGGAGGCCGCGTGGAACGGCCTGCCCAGCGATCCGGGCGCCCCATGACTACCACGGGCGGAGATGATCACCAGCACGATGATGGTGATGAGGTAAGGCGACATTGACAGCAGCTCGACCGGCACCGTGGTGCCTGCCGCCTGCAGGTTGAGCTGGATCACCGTCACCCCGCCGAAGAGGTAGGCGCCGATCAGCACACCGAGCGGCCGCCAGCTTGCGAAGACCACGATGGCAAGCGCGATCCAGCCGGCGCCGGCGGTCATGCCCTCGGTCCATTGCGGCACCCGCACAAGGCTCACGTAGGCCCCGCCAAGGCCCGCGCAGGCGCCGCCGAAGGCGATCGCCGCCATCCGCACCCGTACCACCTTGTAGCCGAGCGCGTGGGCGCTCTCGTGGTCCTCGCCCACCGCGCGCAGGATCAGCCCGGCGCGGGTGAACTTGAGGAACGCCCAGACCGCGACCACGAGCGCGAGGCTCAGGTAGACGACGAAGTCATGCGAGAACAGCATCCGGCCCGCCACCGGGATGTCGCCCAGCAGCGGGATGTCGAGCTTGGGCAGGCTCGGCGCCCGCTGGCCCTCGTAGTTCGAGCCGATCAGCGCCGAGAGCCCCAGCCCCACCAGCGTGAGCCCGAGGCCCGTCGCCACCTGGTTCGACAGCAGGTACTGCGTCAGGATGCCGAAGCTCAGCGACAGCACCGCCGAGGCCACCGCCGCGCCGAGAAAGCCCAGCGTCGGCGACCCGGTGGTGACGGCGATGGCAAAACCCATGACCGCGCCGGTGATCATCATGCCCTCGACACCGAGGTTCAGCACACCGGCCTTTTCGGTCACCAGCTCGCCGATGGCGGCCAGCAGGATCGGCGTGGCCGAGACCATGATCGAGACGACAAGCAGCACCGGATCCATCAGGCCACCTCCTTGCGCGCGAAACGGACGCGGTAGTTCGTGAAGACGTCGGTGGCCAGCAGGAAGAACAGCAGCATCCCCTGGAACAGCTGGATCGACGCGCCCGGCAACCCGAGCATGAGCTGCGCCAGCTCGCCGCCGATGTAGGTCAGCGCCATCAGCAGCCCCGCGGCAAGGATGCCAAAGGGGTTCAGCCGCCCGAGGAAGGCCACGATGATCGCCGTGAAGCCGTAGCCCGAGCCGAAGTCGATGCTGATCTGGCCCGCGGGCCCGGTGACCTCGAAAAGCCCCGCCATGCCGGCGAGCGCCCCCGAGATGCCGAGGCAGAGGAAGACGATGCGCGCGGGGCTCACGCCCGAGAACCGCGCCGCCCGCGGCGCCTCGCCGGTGAGCCGCACGTTGAAGCCCTGGATGTGCCGCGCCATCAGCACGTAGGCGCCGATCACCGCGACGAAGGCCACGAGCACGCCCCAGTGCATGCCGGTGTTGGCGACGAGCTCGTCGTTGAACACCGCCGGCCACTGCTTGAAGTTCCGCGAGCCGGGAAAGCCCTGCCCCTCGGGATTGCGCAGCCAGCCCGACGAGGCCGACGCGAGGATGTTCTCGGCCACGTAGACCAGCATCAGCGAGACGAGGATCTCGTTGGTGCCGAACTTCGTCTTGAGCACCGCCGGGATCATCCCCCAGAGCCAGCCGCCGAGCGCGCCCGCCACCACCATGAGCGGGAACAGCAGCACGCTGTCGGAAGGGTAGAAGGCCAGCCCCACCGCGGCGCCGGTGACCGCGCCCATGATGTACTGCCCCTCGGCCCCGATGTTCCAGATCCCGGCCCGGAAGCCGATGGACAGCCCGATGGCAATCAGGATCAGGGGCCCCGCCTTCACCAGCAGCTGCGGGCGTGAGTAGCCGGCGAACTGAGGATGGAAAAGCGGGTCCCAGAAGATCGTGCGGATGGCCTCGAGCGGCGGCTTGCCGAGCGCCGCGAACATGATGCCGCCGACGATCATCGTCAGCACCACCGCGAGGATCGGCGTCAGCCCGGTCCAGAGCCGCGACGGCTGCGGGCGTCGTTCCAGTCGGATCATCGCGCGCCCCTCCCCGCCCCGAATGCACCGGAGGCGTTGCGCCGTCACGGACAGGGGACAGCCGGCCGGTTCCTTTGTCGCTCATCGTCCAGACAGCCCCCATGCCACCCTCTTCGCTCCGCACCGCGGCCATCTCAGCCATCGACATGCGCCACCTCCATGTCATGGGCGCCGCCCATCATCAGGCCGATCTTCTCGACGTCCAGCTCGCTCACCGGCCGGGTCGGCGACAGCCGCCCCTCGTTCAGCGCGCCGAAGCGGTCCGAGATCTCCATCAGCTCGTCCAGATCCTGGCTGATGCAGATGATCGCCGCCCCCTGCCCCGCGAGGTCCAGCAGCGCCTGCCGGATGGCGGCGGCAGCGGCGGCATCGACGCCCCATGTGGGCTGGTTGACCACGAAGACCTCGGGCGCCTGCAGGATCTCGCGGCCCACCACGTATTTCTGCAGGTTGCCGCCCGAGAGCGCCCGCGCCGCCACGCCCGGCCCCGGCGTGCGCACGTCGAACCGCGCGATCACTTCCTCGGCGAAGCCCTTCGCCTTGCCCCAGTCGATGAAGCCGTTGCGCACCAGCCCCTTGCGGCGGGCACCGGTCAGTACGGCGTTCTCGGTCAGGCTCATGTTGGGCGCGGCGGCATGGCCGAGCCGCTCTTCCGGCCCCGACAGCAGCCCGGCATCCCGGCGGCGGATCGGGCCCGCGCGGCTTATGTCCGCGCCGCGGAACCAGATCGAGCCCTTCGGCGCCAGCCGCTCGCCCGAGAGCGCCGCCAGCAGCTCGCCCTGCCCGTTGCCCGCCCCCCCGCCGATGCCCAGCACCTCGCCGCTGCGCACCTCGAGCGAGATCTCCCGCAGCGGCGTGCCGAAGGCCCCGGGCGCCGGCAGCGAGAGCTTGTCGCAGCGCAGCAGCACCTCGCCCTTCTCGGTCGCGCGGGCCTCGGGCGTGGCAAAGCTCGAACCCACCATCATCTCGGCCATCTGCCGCGCGGTCACCTCGCGCGGGGTGCAGGTGCCGACGTTCTTGCCCAGCCGCAGGATCGTCGCCTCGTCGCAAAGCGTGCGGATCTCTTCCAGCTTGTGCGAGATGTAGAGGATCGAGGTGCCCTCGGCCTTCAGCTTCATGAGCGTCTGGAACAGGATCTCGACCTCCTGCGGCGTCAGCACCGAGGTCGGCTCGTCCATGATCAGCAGCCGCGGGTTCTGCAGCAGGCAACGGATGATCTCGACCCGCTGTCGTTCCCCCGCCGACAGCGTGCCCACGACGCGCGACGGATCGAGCGGCAGCCCGTAGGTCTCGGACACCTCGCGGATCTGTCGCGCGAGATCGCGCATCGGCGGCGGCGTCTCCATGCCCAGCGCCACGTTCTCGGCCACGTCGAGCGCGTCGAAGAGCGAGAAATGCTGGAACACCATCGCCACGCCCGAAAGCCGCGCGTCCGAAGGCTTGCCCGGCGCAAAGGCCGCGCCGTCGAGCAGCATCTCGCCGCGGTCGGGCTTCACGAGGCCGAAGATCATCTTGACCAGCGTCGACTTGCCGGCGCCGTTCTCGCCCAGCAGCGCGTGAATCTCGCCCTTGCCGATGTCGAAGGAAACGTCGTCATTGGCCACGACGCCGGGATAGGCCTTGCTCAGGCCCCGGATGCTGAGAAGTGTGTCTGACACGCCTGCCTGTCCCCTGTCTTGTCTCCGAGTAGCTGCGCCGCGACCCCGATGGCAATGGCCTGCGGATCGCGGCCAAAGGCTTTGTGCCCGATCGGACAGCATATGCGCGCAATCTGTGCATCCGCATGGCCCAGCGCCGCCAGACGCGACCGGAAGCGCGCCCACTTGGTCTCGGACCCGATGAGCCCCGCGAAGCGGAAGCCATGGCCCAGCAGCGCATGGCAGAGCCCGAGATCGAGCTCGTGGCTGTAGGTGAGCACGAGGTGCCACGCCTCCTGCGGCGCATGCGGCACCAGCCGCGCGGGCTCTGCCGCGGGCAGCACCGTGACGCCCTCGGGCACCTCCGCAGGGAAGCGCTCTGGCCCGGTGTCGACCCAGGTCAGCGCCAGCCCCGGCAGCGGCGCCAGCACCCCCACGAGCGCCCGGCCCACGTGGCCCGCGCCCCAGATCCAGAGCTCGCGGTCGGGCGCCGCCACCGGCTCGACCATCCAGCCCTGCAGGAACTGCGCCTCCGGCCGCTCGCCCCGGGCCCGCGCCCGGTCGAGCAGCC
>NZ_JAATOS010000652.1:0-1916 GCF_011806505.1 Salipiger sp. HF18
CCTTCCACCGGCTCGATGCCGAGGGCGTGGGCGAGCTCATCCGCATCGGTGTCGGACGCGGCCGGCAGGGCAATGGCGGCGTCATGCTGTCGGTCTGCGGCGAGCACGGAGGGAACCCCGAATCGATTGCCTTCTGCCGCAGCGTCGGAATCGACTACGTGAGCTGCTCGCCGTTTCGCGTTCCGGTAGCAAGACTGGCCGCAGCACAACTCGCCATTCAGGACAAGATGGGGTAGCCCCTCACCTCTCACCCACTCCATATTGTAGGTTAATGGTAAATTTGAGCCGGATTCTGCCGGTTCATTTTTCGTCTGCTGGACCCATAGTCACATTTTTATTAAAGACGCCCGGGTTTTGAGCGGTTTGGGGCAGCCGCACCTGGGACGTAACTGAGGGACAGATGATCAAAGCTATCGTGATAGCGCTTGCAGCGCTTTCCGTAGCCGTGCCTGCGGCTGCCGAAGTGAAACAGGATAATATCCGCCGCCTGGTCCGGTTGGAACAACGCGGATTGAAATCCGCCCAACAGGCCCATCTCAACGGCTTGATTACCCCGGTCTCGACCGGTGCCGTGCGTGGGTTCAACTACGACAGGGCCTGGCTCGCAAGTCAACCCGAGGCCAGCGGTGGTGCGCAATTCCAGTGCCTGGCCGAGGCGCTCTATTTCGAGGCCCGCGGCGAGTCGCTGAAAGGCCAGTTCGCCGTCGCCGAGGTGATCCTGAACCGGGTCGACTCGCCGCGCTTTCCGAACTCGGTCTGCGGCGTGATCAACCAGGGCACCGGGCGCAAGTACGCCTGCCAGTTCACCTACACCTGCGACGGCCTGCCCGAGCACATCAGCGAGCCCGCCGCATGGGACCGGGTCGCCAAGGTCGCCAAGGCGATGCTCTCGGGCGCGCCCCGGGCGCTGACCAACGGCGCGACCTTCTACCATACCCACGCGGTGCGCCCCTCGTGGTCGCGCAAGTTCACCAAGACCGCGTCGATCGGCGACCACTTCTTCTACCGCGCCGGTTACCGCGTCAGCAGCAACTGACGCCGCACGAGGGCCGGGAAGTGCCGCTTCCGGCCCTCGCGCAAGTGCTCTGCCTGCGCTATAGGCAGCGACACGCTCCGCGACGGCGGGCGGGCGCAGGGGTCTTCGGCAGACGCCAGCAGGGCCCGTCCGGCAGCTTCGGCCTTGTGCCGGCCCGGGGAAACAGACACTTGCCGATCCGCGCCGGGGGACCCTGCCATGGCCAATGAAATCCGCCTCGCCTTTGCACACCCGTCGGAGCGCGCCATCGCCACCGAGGGAGAGGCCCCGCGCGACCGGATCAGCCTGCGCGAGCACGTACGCGAGGTCGAGATCGGCGCCTTCCAGGCCGAACGCGGCCACACCCAGCGCATCCGCTTCGACATCGTGGTCGAGGTCACTCCCGCCGGCGGCCCGCTCGACGACGACGTCGACCGCATCCTGTCCTACGACCGGGTGACCGAGGCGATCGGCATCGAGCTCGCCGCCGAGCGGGTGAACCTGCTCGAGACGCTGGCCGAACGCATCGCCGAGCGCATCCTGCTCGAGCCGCAGGCGATGCGCGCCTTCGTCCGCATCGAGAAGCTCGACCGCGGGCCCGGCGCGCTTGGCGTCGAGATCGTCCGAACCCGTGGCGACTATGGCAAGCACCTGCAGGAGGTGGCGCAGCCGCGCCCGCATCCGCGCGTTCTGTACCTCTCGAACGAGGCCATCGCCTCGGACGAGCTGCCGGGCTGGATCGACCGCTACGCCTCGGAGCCCGCGCCGCTGATCCTATGCGTCGGTCTCCCCGACGTGGCGCGTCCACAAGCCTCGCACCCGCTGGCACAGCGCCGCGTCGACCTGCTCGCCATCGAGCAGAACGGCTGGCTGCTCGCCGCGCGCGACCCGCGTTGCAAGG
>NZ_JAATOS010000653.1:0-1901 GCF_011806505.1 Salipiger sp. HF18
TACTCAGTAATGCCACGCAGCAAATCATCATCGCTTTCACGGCGGATCTCCTTTTCGATCTTGGTGCGCTCGCGGCAGGCCTCGAGGTTGGCGGCCTCGTCGCAGCCGCCGCGGATGAGCCACCCCGCGAAACCGCAGACCAGCGCGAAGCCGGTGAAGAACAGGATGGTGCGCGCGACGTCGGGCATGCCTGACCAGAACCGGCCCATCACCCCACCCTCGCGCTACGGGATGCCATCACAAGCCCGCTCATGCGCCGATCACGCCTCGCGTTCGGCCCATGGCATTGGCCTCGGTCAGATCCCGCAGCCCGTTGATGGTGCCGGTGAACACCGGGAACGGCTCGCCCACCAGCGTGGCACCATCGCGCGCGGTGACCGCCCCGAAGTGGATCACCGCGTCGCGGTCCCGTGCATCGACATCGAGATGCGCGTCGAGCTCGTCGCCGATCGCCCAGTCGATCGGCTGGGCGCGAGCGATCATCGAGTTGGTGACCACGTCGGCGAGCTCCCTGTCGGTCCAGCGGTGCACCTCGTCGCGGGCGGCGAAGTGCGGGTTGATGCCATCGGCGCTGTTGCCGTCCCGGCTGAGCGCCGCGATGTAGCCGTTGGTGCGCGGCGACTGGATCTGCGTCTTGAACACGTCGAGCAGCGAGCTCAGCGCCGGCGAGCCGCGGATCATCCGCTTGATCTCGTTGAAGAGCAGCCCCGCCTGGTCCCGCGTCGTCGCCGCGCAATAGCCCTGCGGCGCGCCCTCCCCGTCGAAGAGCTGGGTGAAGAGCATCGGCACCGCGGTGTCGGTGGTCTTGCCGTTCTTCTTGGCCACCTGGTGATAGGTCGCGCGGAACCGCCGCAGCCCGGTCTCGGCATGCTTCCAGCCAAACACCGAGCCATGCCGGAACACCTGCCAGGGCTGCAGCGCCAGCTCCGCGCCCGCCATCGGCCCCGTGGTGTGGCGCAGCACCTTGGCGAAGCGGATCACCATGTCGGCGGCCTCGGTGTCGAAGACCAGGCTGCGATCCGCGCCGGTCTCGAGATCCAGCAGGTGCCGCTCGCAGGCCATGCGCACCAGCGGCCCCGCCACGACCTCGCCTTCGATCACGTCGAGCGCATAGCGGCTGACGGGATGGTCAATTGCCTCCACGGATCCCGCGCAGGAGCTCCTCGAAGAGATCCCCCTGTCCCCCGGTGGCCAGCCGCGCGTCGTCGACCGGCGAGAGGCCGAAGAGCGCGCCGAGCTGGCGCATGTTGGCCAGCGCATCCTGCCGCGCCTGCCAGTTCGCCGTCTTCTTCTGCTGCACCCCGTTGCGCGTCGCCACCGAGTAGGTCCGCCCCTCGAGCACGATGTCGCTGGTGAGCTCGATCACGTCCGAGGCCGACTCGCAGTAGGCCACGAACATGTGCTCGTAATGCGGCTTCAGCCGGTCCATGCGCACCAGCTCCGGCGCCAGCTCCTGCCAGACCTTCTTCGCGCCGTCGGACATCAGGTCGTGCGGCTCGGGCACCGGCTTCGGGGCATCGCCGCGCATGGGCACGACATTGTCGAGGGTCGGCTTGCGTCCCTTCATGACCAATCTCCTGTCCTGCTCGAGGTGGGCTTTTTTGCTCAATTCCGCCGGTGCGAAAAGAAAGGTTGGGGCGTCGGTTTGCGCCGTCCGGCCGGGATTTTTGACCTACCCCCGGTCCCCGTGCCAGACCTCGCGCGCCGTCTTCCGGCTGTGGCACCGGTGGCAGAGCGCCTGCCAGTTCGAGCGATCCCAGAACAGGCCTCGGTCGCCCTTGTGCGGCACCACGTGGTCGACGTCCGTCGCGGGCTCGACCACGCCCAGCTCGCCGCAATCGACGCAGAGCGGATGCCGGTCGAGGAAGCGCCGCGCCGCCACCTTCCAGCGCGGATCGGCA
>NZ_JAATOS010000654.1:0-1890 GCF_011806505.1 Salipiger sp. HF18
CGCCGCCTGCAGCTCGTCCTCGAACCCGAGGCCGAGGATCCAGCCCTCTTCCGGCGCCGACACGTCGAGCATCGCGGCAAGCCGCTCCGGCGCAAGCCGCGCCAGCGCCCTGGCCGTAAGCCGCACCTGATGGGCGTCCTTGATCCCGCCCTCCGCCAGCGCCTCGGCCACGACCCCACGCAAGAGCGACGGCCAGATCTCGACGAAGGCGATGGGCCGGTCGAGCGGCTCGAAGGGCCAGACGGCGATCCGACCGGGAAACCGCGCCCGCAGGCGGTGCAGCACCGGCAGGCCGGTCATCACCTGCCCGCCCACCGCGCCGGCGCCGCCCATCTGCCAGCAGGTGAAGCTGCCCTTCGCGGCGCCCTCGACCTCGCGGCGCTCGGGCATGCCATGGCCCGTGCGGGTATCGCGGCGCGGCAGGT
The DNA here is from genome assembly GCF_011806505.1 of Salipiger sp. HF18. Lineage (NCBI taxonomy): Bacteria > Pseudomonadati > Pseudomonadota > Alphaproteobacteria > Rhodobacterales > Roseobacteraceae > Salipiger > Salipiger sp. HF18. The sequence continues at coordinate 426 of NZ_JAATOS010000654.1, forward strand.
CCGGAACATCGGCCTTGCCACCGTTGAACCAGAACGGCCCGATGCCGGGGAAGCGCCGGTTCACCTCGCCCGCAAGCGCAAAGCGGGTGTTGCGCTTCGGCGCATCCTCGAGCCGCGCCTCCAGCCACGCCCAAACCGCGAGCGGATCGGCGCTGCCGGTCAGCGCCGTCCCGAAACCGCGTGGGTAGGCGAAGGGGAAGTCGAACCCCAGCATCAGCCGCTCACCCGACTCCAGCGCGGCCGAGATCCGGTCGCCGAGCAGCGCCTCGGCCGCGACGCGGTTGCGCAGGTAGAGCGGCGCGGCGTCGCCCTGCGCGGTGCTCTCGCCCAGCCAGATGGCGTCCTTGCGCGGCCTCGGGCCGGTGTCGTTGCCCGAGGACCAGTCGACCATCAGCACCCGGTCGAAGAAAGCGCCGGTCACCACGCGCCGCTCCGCCGGTTCCACGCCGGACAGCTCGCGCGGGCCCCGCGCCGGGTCGGTCTTCTGCGCTGCTTCATGGGTCCCCGCCGCCCTCCGCGACCGCGCCGTTTGCATCTTTTCCCGGGCTTGGATACGGCTTTGCCGAACCCTTCCGGAAAGGAAAACCATGGCCGGGCCCGGCGTGAAGTCAAGTTACTGGAAAGGGCTGCGCGACGGCCTGCCCTTCCTGCTCGTGATCGTCCCGTTCGCGACGCTCTTCGGCGTGCTGGCCGACGACGCCGGGCTGAACGCGGCCGAGGCGCTTGGCTTCTCGGTTGCGGTGATCGCCGGCGCCGCCCAGTTCACCGCGCTGCAGCTCATGCAGGACCACGCGCCGCTTGTCGTGGTTCTGGCCTCGTCGCTGGCGGTGAACCTGCGGATGGCGATGTACTCTGCCTCGCTGACCCCGCACCTCGGCCACCTGCCGCTGTGGAAGCGCGGCATCGCGGCGTATTTCCTGATCGACCAGTCCTACGCGCTCGGTATCATCAAGTTCGAGAAGGACCGCGAGCTGAGCCAGGCCGAGCGTTTCGCCTATTTCATCGGGACGGTCTCGGGGATCTGCCCGTTCTGGTACATCTTCACCGTGGTGGGCGCGCTGGTGGGCTCGAACATTCCGATGAACACCGGGCTCGACTTCGCCATGCCGATCGCCTTCATCGCGCTGGTGGGACCGGGGCTGCGCACCGGCGCGCACATGTCCGCCGCCTTCGTGGCGAGCGCCTCGGCGCTGCTCTTCGCCTTTCTGCCCTACAATCTCGGCCTGCTGGTCGCGGCGGTGCTGGGCATGGCCGCGGGGGCCGAGGTCGAACGCAGATGGGGAGCACCGGCATGATCGACCGCGTCGACCTCTGGATCGTCATCATCGGGCTCGGCATCGGCAGCTTCGGACTGCGCTTCGTCTTCCTCGGGCTGGTCGGCGACCGCCCCCTGCCCGCGTGGCTGATGCGCCACCTGCGCTACACCGCCGTGTCGGTGCTGCCGGCGCTGGTCATGCCGCTCATC
>NZ_JAATOS010000655.1:0-1889 GCF_011806505.1 Salipiger sp. HF18
CTCCGCCGTTGATCCGCGGCAGATGAATCATGTTCCGCAACCGGCGTCGAGGCCCGACTATTTCAGCACCCTGCTAGGGCTGAATTGATCCACTGGATCACTTCCGGGACGCCCTTCACCCCGCCGCTGCCACGGCGCCGTCATCGCACGCGGCGGCACGGCAATCATTCCGATCCGAAGCAACGGTCGGGCCTGGAAAGAGGACTGCCCGGCTGCCAAGGCGCGCAACGAAACCCTGCGCGCCACGCATCTCTACCGCCGGGCATTCCGGAAGCCCCTCTCGGCAGCATCCTTCGGATGCGCCTGCCGGGCAGTGGGTGGACCGGATACCACGTCCGCAGCCGCGTGGAGGCCAAGCCTCTCCGGACATTGCTGCGCAATGCCCTGCCGGCCAGTGGATACGATGCGGGAAGGCCTTCGGTGAGCGCGGCGCCGCGGGGGATCCCGATCGCCAAACTGCTGAAATCCACATCCGGGTCGCCCTGATCAATCGCTTCAACGCGCCCGGCACCGCCGAGCCCATCCGCGTGGCCTGAGCCTCAACGGGAAAGGGCCACTCTCGCCTCAGGCCGCCTTTCTGCAACAACGCCGATCTCTTCTGCCGAGGTTATCTCGGCGATGGGTTGATTGGCTGTCGGCCCGGTTATCTCTATTACTTAATCAAGATCAGCATGCTGATCAACGCATCAACGCATGATGCCGGAACCATTCATCGGACAAGCTTTCAAAGCACTCCTTGCTGATCCTGACCGTTTCATTCTCGTCAAAATGGGTTATGTCAGTATAGCATAAATCAGACAGATCGTTCCGGGCTATATCCTTCTCAATAGCGGCACGCTTAGTGTGACAGGATACCGCAAGCCAGCGCAGCCGCAATGATGCCCACTTCGCAGTCTGCATTTGTCGAGCTTTGTGCAGCAACACAAGTAACTGCTTGCGCTGTATAAGAACGTCACCATTGTCTTCATGAGTAACATTCATGGTTAAATTCTTGAGATCGGGTCCGGAAACAGCGTTCCGCAACCATTGCGTTTGAGGTGCGCCCGTTTCACCGATCAGCCTCTGCCAGTATCGGCAGATCAACCGTACCATTAAACAGCAAGAAGGCCAGTCAATTAAGTATTAACAACTTCTGACTGGAAAAGGCAGTAACGCTACGCGGAAGACCGGTGATCTGGCCCCACCTGGTTCAAGAAACGGATCCTCCTACGCATCTCAAATCTGGACAAGTGCGATCCTTGCCACTCTCTTCTTCGAGTTCCAAAAGCAAGGCTCCCTTGACCGTCAAAAGGTGCATTGCTGTCGATCTCAGGTTGTTAGCCGCAGAAAAATAATACAAATCTTCAACGACCTCAACCATCCAAGCCTTTTCCTGCAAAGTGCATATCCTCCTGATAGGACTTGGGTGTGTAGAGCTGTTTCATTAAAGATTGCTTAAAAAGCAGGTGCCTTTCCTTGCGGACAAGAGGCAAGACAACCAGGCCTAGGTGTTTGATCCCACGGTTTGATGGTGTGATCCTTTCGCAGACGTGGAAGGAAGCATTATGGGACAAGTTCGTCACGGGAGCGCCACGCACTGTCACACGGCAGTGGTTTGCGTAGCAAACCATGAGAGGGCACGTACGCCGTCAGAGCTGCAATACAGCGTTCGCAAGCTTCGCTCTCGCAGCTAAGCGAAGAGCTTGGCATCAATTCGAAGACGGTTGCCAAGTGGCTGAAGCGGCAGACGGTCGAAGATCGCAAGACCGGGCCTAGAGAGCGGCGCTCAACCGTTCTGAGCGAGCCAGAGGAAGCTATGATTGTCGCGTTCCGAGGCTCTGTTGCACAAATCGGGTGATGGCCGGGCCTCCCCTTTCCCCGGACAGACCTATCCTGCGACCTCTGTGATG
>NZ_JAATOS010000656.1:0-1883 GCF_011806505.1 Salipiger sp. HF18
CAGACGGTGGCCCGCCACTACGCCGCGCTGGCGCAGCGGCTCGGCCGGGCCCGCATCCACTACGCGGTCAAGGCGAACCCGGCGCCCGAGATCCTGCGCACGCTCACCCGCCTCGGCTCGAACTTCGACGCCGCCTCGCGCACCGAGATCGCCATGTGCCTCGCTGCCGGTGCCTCGGCCGACCAGATCTCCTTCGGCAACACCGTCAAGAAGGTGTCGGACGTCGCCTGGGCGCATGCCCAAGGCGTGACCCTTTTTGCCGCGGACGCCGAGCAGGAGCTCGAGAAGATCGCCGAGCACGCGCCCGGCGCGCGCGTCTACATCCGCGTGATCGTCGAGAACACCGAGGCCGACTGGCCGCTCACCCGCAAGTTCGGCTGCTCGCGCGACAAGGTCCTGCACCTCTTCACCGTGGCGCGTCAGCTCGGCCTCGCGCCGGTCGGCCTGTCGTTCCACGTGGGCTCGCAGACCCGGCGCGCCCAGATGTGGGCGCCGGTGCTCGACCAGGTCGCGGCCATCTGGCACGCCGCCCGCGACGCCGGCCATGAGATTTCGCTGCTCAATATCGGCGGCGGCTTCCCGGCCTTCTACGGCGAGGCAATCGACGCGCCGGCCTGCTACGCGGCAGACGTCATGACCCTCGTGCACGAGCGCTTCGGCGACGTTCCCGAGGTGATGGCCGAGCCCGGCCGTGGCCTCGTGGCCGAGGCGGGCGCCATTGCCGCCGAGGTGCTGCTGGTCTCGAAGAAGTCCGACAACGACCTGCACCGCTGGGTCTACCTCGACATCGGGAAGTTCTCGGGCCTTGCCGAGACCATCGAAGAGGCGATCCGCTACCAGTTCCTCACCGACCGGGATCACGAGGACACCGGCGCCTGCATCCTCGCGGGGCCGTCCTGCGACAGCGCCGACGTGCTCTACGAGAAGCGTCCGGTCGAGCTGCCGCTGGGGCTGCGCGCCGGCGACCGCATCGTGATCCGCAACTGCGGCGCCTACACCTCGACCTACGCCTCGGTGGGCTTCAACGGCTTCCCGCCGCTCGACGTGGTCGCGATCTGAGACACCGACCGTCCAATCCTCACGGACAGGGCCGGGCCTTTGCGCCCGGCCTTTTTTGTGGCGCCCCCGCGGCGGGGCACGGCATGGGAAAGGTCCTGCATGGACATCGCTCTCATTTCCGTTAACCCTTGCGCGGCACGCCGGGCGGAGATCCGGCAGGGGGAACGAGAACAGGGAGTTTCGCAATGTCCATCAGAACGCTGCTCGCCGCCGCGAGCCTGGCGGCACTTGCCGCGAGCGCACAGGCCGAGGTCAAGGTCGGCATGATCACCACGCTGTCCGGCGGCGGTGCCAGCCTCGGCATCGACACCCGTGACGGCTTTCTGCTGGCGATGCAGAAGGCCGGGCGCGACGACGTCGAGGTGATCGTCGAGGACGACCAGCAGAAGCCCGACGTGGCGGTGCAGATCGCCGACAAGATGATCCAGTCCGAGAAGATCGACATCCTGACCGGCATCGTGTGGTCGAACCTCGCCATGGCCGTGGTGCCCGCCGCCACCGCGCAGGGCAAGTTCTACCTCTCGACCAACGCCGCCCCGGCGCAGCTGGCGGGCAAGGGCTGCAACCCGAACTACTTTGCGGTCAGCTATCAGAACGACAACCTGCACGAGGCCGCCGGTGCCTATGCCAAGTCCGAGGGCTTCACCAAGCCCTTCATCATGGCGCCGAACTACCCGGCTGGGCAGGACAGCCTCAACGGCTTCAAGCGCTTCTACGGCGGCGAGCTGGCGGGCGAGGTCTACACCAAGCTCGGCCAGACCGACTACGCCTCCGAGATCGCGCAGATCCGCGCCTCGGGCGCCGACAGCATCTTCTTCTTCGTG
>NZ_JAATOS010000657.1:0-1878 GCF_011806505.1 Salipiger sp. HF18
TGGCAGCGAACTCGTTGGCGACGATGCCGAGCGAGGACGCGACGCGGCTGTCCACTTCGATTGGGTCGGCCTCGACCTCGACCCGCGTGCCGGCAGGGGCATGGCGCTGCAGCAGCAGTGCCACCCGCTCGAGGTAATTGTCGAGGCGGACGTGGTGCATCTTCGAGGTCATGTTGAGCTCGGCGTGCAGCGATGCGATGGCATCGACCCGGCGGCCGATGGCGTCCAGTGCCTCGCGCGCCTCGGCGCTCTGGGTGCGGGCCTTGTAGAGCCGCACCGTCGAGGCCACCGTCTGCAGCGAGTTCTTGACCCGGTGGTCGATCTCCTCGCGCAGCACTTCCTTGTTCTTCAGGGTGCGCTCGAGGTCGAGCTGGCGCATCACCTGCCCCGCCATCACGGTCAGCAGCTTGCGCTGCGCCGCGGTCAGCTTGCGCGGGCGGCGGTCGAGCACGCAGAGCGAGCCGATGCGGTGCCCGGTGCGGGTCACCAGCGGCGCGCCCGCATAGAAGCGCATGTCGGCGAGCAGCCCGCAGCACAGCGGGTTGTCGGCGCTGCGCAGGTCGAGCAGAGTGTCCTCGATCTCGAGAATATCGTCCTCGAGAATGGCGTGCGAGCAGATCGACTGCCCGAGCGGGGTCTCGGCCGGCTCGAAGCCATGCCGCGCGCGGAACCATTGCCGGTTCTCGTCCACGAGGCTGATCAGCGCCACGGGCATGTCGAGCATCTCGGCCAGCAGGTCCACGACCTCGTCGAACGCGGGGTCAGGCGCGCTGTCGAGCACGTCGAAACTGCGCAGCTCGGCGAGCCGGTCCCGTTCGTTCTCAGACTTTTGCGCTAGCACCATCGCATGACATCCCACTTCGTGTTCCAGAAGTGGCACTGTAAGCCGCGCCAGAGCGCGGTCAACTGTCGGAAACCGGTCGGCCGCAATTGTGATCACACGAAATTGTTTCAGCCGGAGCGACCTCGCGGTAAACGTGCGTCATGTAACCTTCACTTTCGATTAACGAAAAAATTCCGCCGATGGCGCAAACATCGTCTATAAGCCGATCCATGGGAGGAATCGCTGTTCTGATTCCCGCTGCCGGCGCCAGCCGCCGGATGCGCGGGACCGACAAGCTTCTGATGGATATCGGAGGCATGTGCTTGCTGCGTCGCCAGGCCGAGGCGGCACTTGCCGCCGCGGATCACGTCGCCATCACCATTCCCGGCCACCAGCACCCGCGCGCCAAGGCGCTGGCGGGGCTGCCGGTCCAGATCGTCGAGGTCCCGGATTCGGATCTCGGCATGTCGTCGTCGATCCGCCGCGGCGTGGGCTTCCTGCCGCGCGATCTCGATGGGGTCATGATCCTGCCCGCCGACATGCCCGAGATTACCACCGCCGACATCACCGAGGTCATCCGGGCCTTCCGCAACGTACCCCGCCCGACCATCCAGCAGGCGGTCACGGCGGACGGAACCCCCGGCCACCCGGTGCTGTTCCCGGCCGATTGCTTCCCGGCGCTGCAGGCGCTGAGCGGCGACATGGGCGCGAAGGCGGTGCTGAAGGCCAACATCCACCGCGTCCGGCAGGTGCCGCTCGCGGGGCAGAGGGCGCTGGTCGATCTCGACACCCCCGAGGCCTGGGCCGAATGGCAGGCCGCCCAGCAGGCGGCTGAGTAGCGCTGACAGCAGAGTGAAGACCGGGTCGCGCCCGGCCTCCTTCCGGTTCGGGCCCCTCAGGCTCTGGTGACCAGGATCGCGCGGAAATCGTTGACGTTGGTGCCGGTGGGACCGGGCACGAAAAGCGTGCCCGCCCGCTCGAAGGCGCCCCAGGCGTCGTTGCGCGAGAGCATCGTCATCGCGTCCTCGCCCCCTGCCCGCAGCACTGCCGCCACC
>NZ_JAATOS010000658.1:0-1872 GCF_011806505.1 Salipiger sp. HF18
CCGACGCCGAACATCAGCACCAGCGTGTTCGACAGGTACCGCGGCAGCGTTGTCGAGACGAGGTGCGGCCAGATGTTCTCGGCCGGGAACAGCGCGATCCAGAACACCGCGAGAATAGGCGCCACCACCAGCGCGGCGATCAGCGCCGCCCCGACCGACCACGGGCTGGGCAGCCGCCATCCGCGACGCGGCTTGACGGAGCTCTGATCTGCAAGGCTCATGCGCACTCTCCCGGGCAATTGCGGTTTTCCTCGCCGTGAAAGCCCTTATAGTGCGGCGCCGGGCCATTCAAAAGAGCAGGCAATGCAGATCACTCTTCACCTCGGCGTTCAGTGCACGGATGAGGACCGACTGCTCAAGGGGCTGCTCAAGAACGTCGGAGATCTGCGCAAGGACGGCATCTGCATCCCCGGCCCCGGACGCTACCGCACGCTGCTCTCGGAGACGCTGAACACGCTTGGCGAGGCCACGCCTGCGCCGGAGGCCCGCGAGGTGCTGCTCGACGCGATCCTCGACGAGGATCCCGAGACGGTGCAGCGGCTGGTGCTCAGCCACGAGAACCTGCTTTCGGTGCCGAAGCTGGCACTCTCGGGCGGCAGGCTCTACCGCAAGCTCGAACAGCGGCTGCCGGCGATGGCGCGGCTGTTTCCGGGCGACGGCATCGAGATCTTCGTGGGACTGCGCAACTTCGCGACCTACCTGCCTGCGGTCTACCGCAGTACGCCGCATGGCAGCTTCGACGAGTTTCTGTCGGGTGCCGATCCCATGCACCTGCGCTGGTCCGAGATGATCGCGCGGATCCGGACTGCCCTGCCCGACGCCCCGCTCACGGTCTGGTGCAACGAGGACACGCCGCTGATCTGGGGGCAGCTCCTGCACGAGATGGCCGGCATCGAGACCGACCGCAGGATCACCGGCGCCTTCGACCTGTTCTCCGAGATCGTCAGCCCCGAGGGGATGCAGCGCTTCCGCGCCTTCCTCAAGGAGAACCCGACGGTGAACGAGACGCAGAAGCGGCGGGTGATGATGGCCTTCCTCGACAAGTACGCGCTGGACGAGGCGGTGGAGGAAGAGCTGGACCTGCCCGGCTGGGACCCGGCCTATGTCGATATGCTGACCGAGCTCTACGACGAGGATGTCTGTCAGATCGGGCAGATGCCCGGCGTCACGCTGATCGAGCCCTAGGTGTTCAGTCCCGGCTTTTCGCGGACGGGTCGGCGCCCGTCGGCGCCATGCCTTGCGGAATCTCCGACCCGGGCCGGCACCGGGCGCCACGTGCGCAGGACGGCCTTCGCAAGGCGGTGCGAAAGGGGCGCACGCGGCGCCCCTGCGCGCCGTCACTCCATGCCGAGCGCGGCCTTGTACATCTCGAGCACCGCCTCTTCCTCGGCGATGTCGTCCTTGTCGCGCTTGCGCAGGGCGATGACCTTGCGCATGCTGGTCGGCGACTTCCTTCTTCTCGATCTCGAGCCGCTCGTAGCGCTCTATAAAGCTCTTAAGCTCGCCCGCCGCCACGCCGTAGCTGTTGCTCGAACCTTCGTCTTGCATCGTTCTTGTCTCCTGCCGGTTTGGCGTCTGAGTATCCCATGCCGCGCGCGGCCATCAAGGGGTTGCGGGAGCATGGGCGATGGATTACCGGAACCGGGATCTGCGAGGGCGAAGGGGAGAGACCCGATGGAATGGCTCATCTGGCTTGGAGCGGCGATCTCGGTGGTGGGACTCGGCGGGCTCTTCTGGTGCATCTGGCGCGTGTGGAGCGCCCGCAAGGCCGGGCTCGACGACGAGGCGCTGCGTGAGGTGGTGCGCAAGGTCGTGCCGCTCAACATGGGCACCATGATGCTTTCGGTCATCGGCCTGATGATGGTGATCGTC
>NZ_JAATOS010000659.1:0-1871 GCF_011806505.1 Salipiger sp. HF18
GGTCGGCGTCGGCCTTGCCGGCGAGATCGTCGGCGACCTTGCGCACCACGTCCTCGTGCCCGGCTTCGGCGAAATCGGCCTTGATCACGTCGCGGGCGTAGTCGTCGGCCTCGGTACCGGATTTGCCGAGCAGGTCGGCAGCCCACAGACCCAGCAGCTTGTTGCAGCGGGCCTCGGCACGGAAACTCATCTCCGCATCATGGGCGAACTTGTTTTCAAACGCCTTTTCACGCTCGTCGAAAGTGGTCATGGATACGGCTCCCCCCCGCGTTCAATCGCTCGTTTGAAAAGATATTCACTCCCTTGGGGCCGCGCAACCCCAACCGTCCGCTTGCGACGCGCGTGGGCTTGATTTATAGGGCCTCGCAGGACGCAGGGGTCCCCTCTGCGCGCCCCTCTGAAAGGATTGCCATGGCACGCCGCAAGAAGATCTACGAAGGCAAGGCGAAAATTCTCTACGAAGGCCCGGAGCCCGGGACCATCGTGCAGTATTTCAAGGACGACGCGACCGCCTTCAACGCCCAGAAAAAGGACGTGATCGAGGGCAAGGGCGTGCTGAACAACCGCCTGTCCGAGTTCTTCATGACCGGGCTGAACAACATCGGCGTGCCGACCCACTTCCTCAAGCGCCTCAACATGCGCGAGCAGCTGGTCCGCGCCTGCGAGATCATCCCGCTCGAGATCATCGTGCGCAACTTCGCCGCCGGTTCGCTTGCCAAGCGCCTCGGGCTCGAGGAAGGCACGCCGCTGCCGCGCCCGATCGTGGAATACTGCTACAAGGACGACAAGCTGGGCGATCCGCTGGTCACCGAAGAGCACATCGCCGCGTTCGGCTGGGCCAGCCAGCAGGACATGGACGACGTCCTGAGTCTCGCGCTGCGGGTCAACGACTACCTGTCGGGCCTGATGTACGGCGTGGGCATCCGCCTCGTCGACTTCAAGATCGAGATCGGCCGGGTTTATGATGGCGACTACCAGCGCCTGATCGTGGCCGACGAGATCTCGCCGGATTCGATGCGCCTGTGGGACATCGAGACGGGCAAGAAGCTCGACAAGGACGTGTTCCGGCGCGACCTCGGCTCGCTCACCGACGCCTATACCGAGGTGGCGCAGCGCCTTGGGGTGATGCCGAAGCAGGCCACCCACATGGCCAAGCCGAAGCTCATCAACTGAGACAGTGTCGCGCCCGTCAGGGCGTGACATCAGGATTTATGGAAAGATGAAAGGCGCTGGCCTTTCGAAGGGAACGGAGTGGTCGCCATGATGGCACGTGTGCATGTGATGCTGAAGGACGGCGTGCTCGATCCGCAGGGCGAGGCGGTGCGCCACGCGCTGCACGGGCTGGGCTTCGACGGCGTCGGTGGCGTGCGACAGGGCAAGGTGATCGAGATCGAACTCGCCGAGGGGACCACCGAGGCGACCGTCACCGAGATGTGCGAGCAGCTGCTCGCCAACACGGTGATCGAGAGTTACAGCATCGAATTGATCTGATCGGGGCTGGTTTCAGTCTCTGTTTAGACTTTTGGGGTTAGGAACCTCCCGTCTGCCATGCAACGGGACGGTGTCCGCCCATGAAACTTCCCAAATTCTCCCTCAAGGCTCGGCTCGCGCTGAGCCTTGCGCTTTTGCTGCTGGTCTGCAGTGGCGCGATGTTCGCCACCTTCGATTTTCAGACCCAGCGCTCGATGATCGCTGCCGCACAGGCGCGGCAGGACACTTCGCTGCGGATCCTGGTCGATCAGTTCTCTTCGGTCTACGACGGGATCGAGGTCGAGATGTCGCCCGACGGTCAGATCGACGAGCTGCGATGGGCGGCCCTGCCCGAGATTGACGGCCATGCGGTGATCGACCGCGTGGGGCGGATCTCGGGC
>NZ_JAATOS010000660.1:0-1870 GCF_011806505.1 Salipiger sp. HF18
GCGCGGCACGCGCCGAGGGGGCAGCGCCCCCTCCCCCTCCGAACCGACAACAGAAAGGACAAACGAAATGGCACAATACGACGTCATCGTCATCGGCGCGGGCCCCGGCGGCTACGTCGCCGCCATCCGCTGCGCCCAGCTCGGCCTCAAGACCGCCTGCGTCGAGGGCCGCGAGACCCTCGGCGGCACCTGCCTGAACGTGGGCTGCATCCCCTCCAAGGCGCTGCTGCACGCCAGCCACCAGCTGCACGAGGCCGAGCACAACTTCGCGGCCATGGGCCTCAAGGGCAAGGCGCCCACCGTCGACTGGAAGCAGATGCTCTCCTACAAGGACGACGTCATCGGCCAGAACACCAAGGGCATCGAGTTCCTCTTCAAGAAGAACAAGATCGACTGGATCAAGGGCTGGGCCAGCATCCCCGAGGCCGGCAAGGTCAAGGTCGGTGACGAGACCCACGACGCCAAGAACATCATCATCGCCTCGGGCTCTGTGCCCGCGTCGGTGCCCGGTGCCGACGTCGAGATCGACGAGAAGGTCGTGGTGACCTCGACCGGCGCGCTCGAGCTGCCCAAGGTGCCGAAGAAGATGATCGTCATCGGTGCCGGCGTCATCGGGCTCGAGATGGGCTCGGTCTACGCGCGTCTCGGTGCCGAGGTCGAGGTGATCGAGTATCTCGACGCCATCACCCCCGGCATGGACGCCGAGGTGCAGCGCAGCCTGCAGAAGCTGCTGTCGAAGCAGGGCCTCAAGTTCACCCTCGGCGCCGCCGTGTCGAAGGTCGAGACCAAGGGCGGCAAGGCCACGGTCACCTACAAGCTGCGCAAGGACGACAGCGAGCAGTCGGCCGAGGCCGACGTGGTGCTCGTCGCGACCGGCCGCAAGCCCTACACCGACGGGCTGGGCCTCGACGCGCTCGGCATCGCCACCACCGACCGCGGCCAGATCAAGACCGACGGCCACTGGCAGACCAGCGTCAAGGGCATCTACGCCATCGGCGACGCGATCACCGGCCCGATGCTGGCCCACAAGGCCGAGGACGAGGGCATGGCCTGCGCCGAGGTCATCGCCGGCAAGCATGGCCACGTGAACTATGGCGTCATCCCCGGCGTGATCTACACCTGGCCCGAGGTCGCCTCGGTCGGCGCCACCGAGCAGGAGCTCAAGAACGAGGGCCGCGCCTACAAGGTCGGCAAGTTCTCGTTCATGGGCAACGGCCGCGCCAAGGCGGTCTTCGCGGGCGAAGGCTTCGTGAAGATCCTCGCGGACAAGGAAACCGACCGCATCCTCGGCTGCCACATCATCGGCCCGTCGGCCGGCGACCTGATCCACGAGGTCTGCGTGGCGATGGAATACGGCGGTTCGGCCGAAGATCTGGCGCTGACCTGCCACGCCCACCCGACCTTCTCGGAAGCGGTGCGCGAGGCGGCTCTGGCCTGCGGTGACGGCCCGATCCACTCCTGATCCCGACGCTCCCCCGGCTCTCGCGGCCGGAGGGACCGGCAAAAAAGGGCCCCCGCGCGCTGCGGGGGCCCTCTTCATTTCGGCGCCCGCCTCGCTCGCGATCCAGTCGTTGCCATTCACGGGTGTCGCGCTCGCCGCTTCGGTCGTTGTAGGGCGCCACGTTCAGGAACGGGTACTGGCTCAGCGCATCGGGGAAGACGATCTGGCTGGTCAGGACGGTCTTGTCGTCGACCTAAAGGGCCCTCGGGCATCCCCACGCGCACGGTCGGCGTCAGCAACCCTGCCGATTGCGCCTTCGCGCGCGCCTGCGGGAAGGCGCCGACACCGGCGGCACACACGGGAGAGGCGGTGAGCCCGGCGAGCATCGCGCGGCGGGTGGTGAGAATGGGGTCCGGGGCATGAGGTCTC
>NZ_JAATOS010000661.1:0-1867 GCF_011806505.1 Salipiger sp. HF18
TGTTGCACGAGGCGCTGCGCCGCGCGCTCGGGCCGCATGTCGCGCAGCGCGGGTCGCTGAACGCGCCGGACCGACTGCGCTTCGACTTCAGCCACGCCAAGGCGCTGACCGCGGAGGAGATCGCGCAGGTCGAGACCGAGGTGAACGCCTTCATCCGTCAGAACGCGCCGGTGACGACGCGGATCATGACGCCGGACGACGCGCGGGCCATCGGCGCGCAGGCGCTCTTCGGTGAGAAATACGGCGACGAGGTGCGCGTCGTGTCCATGGGCGAGCTCGCGGGCTCGGGCAAGGGCGCCGACGGCAAGACCTATTCGCTCGAGCTCTGCGGCGGCACCCACGTGCGCCAGACCGGCGACATCGGCACCTTCGCGCTGACCTCGGAGAGCGCCTCCGCCGCCGGCGTGCGCCGGATCGAGGCGCTGACCGGCGAGGCCGCGATGGCCGAGCTGCGTGGCCGTGACCATGCGTTGTCGCGGATCGAGGGCCTGCTCAAGGCCCACGGTCCCGATGCGGTGGCGCGGGTGGCGGCCCTGCTCGACGAGCGGCGCCGGCTCGACAACGAGGTGGCGCAGCTGCGCCGCGATCTCGCCATGGCGGGTGGCCCCGGCGAGGGCCCCGAGCTGCGCGACGTCGGTGGCGTGCCCTTCGTGGCACAGGTGCTGTCGGGTGTGCAGGGCAAGGACCTGCCGCCGCTCATCGACGAGCACAAGGCGCGGCTGGGCTCGGGCGCGGTACTGCTGATCGCCGACACCGGCGGCAAGGTCGCCGTGGCGGCGGGCGTGACCGAGGACCTGACGGGCAATGTCTCGGCAGTGGATCTCGTGAAGGCCGCGGTCGAGGCGCTTGGCGGCAAGGGCGGCGGCGGCCGTCCGGACCTCGCGCAGGGCGGGGCCAAGGATGCCTCGGCGGCGGATGCCGCGATCAAGGCCGCGGAAGCGGTTCTGGCGGGGTGATCGCATGACCGCTTATGTTGTCGCCCGCATCGACGTGACCGACCCCGAGCAATACGCGGTCTACGCGGGCCAGACCGTCGCGCTCGCCGAGAAGTACGGCGGCCGCTTCCTCGTGAAGGGCGGCCCGCAGGTGGTGATCGAGGGGGATGCGCCGTCGCGGCACGTGATCGTCGAGTTCTCCAGCCGGACGGCGGCGGAACGCTGGTTCGAGTCGCCGGAATACCAACGCATCCTGCCGATCGCGAAAGCCGCGTCGCGCCGGGATGTCGTCATCATCGAGGGAGTCTGACCATGCCCGCACTTTGGATCGCGCACGTGACCGTCACCGACGAGGAGGCCTACGGCAAGTATGCCAAGCTCGCCGGCCCCGCCATTGCCAAGCATGGCGGCCGGTTCCTCGCACGGGCGGGGCGCTACGTTCAGCTCGAGGGCAAGGAGCGTCCGCGCAACGTGGTCGCGATGTTCGACAGCGTCGAGGCCGCAGAGGCCTGCTATCACTCGCCCGAGTACCAGGAGGCGCTGAGCCATGCGCGCGATGCCTCCGAGCGCGAACTGCTGATCGTCGAGACCACCGAGTAAGGCGGTTTCGCCCGGCGCCTTCGGGCCCGGTTCGGGTCTGCGGGTTCAGGTCTGCCTGTCCGGGCCCGAGGACCCGACTTGCACCGTGCGCGCCGCGCTGCGGCCGAAGGGTACGCCCCGCGCCACGCAGGCGCGGATGATCTGCCGGGTGCCGTTGTCGAAGGCGGCGCCGGGGATAATGACGGAGGCTCCGTCCCGCAGCTGAAGGGCCAGCCCGCGGCTCTCCTGAGACAGGCGCGGCGGCCCCTGCGGGGGCGGTTCCCTTAGCGTTTCCAGCCATCTCACGATCGGAAGCAGCAGCCGGAGCACATCCCGCTCCCACGGCCCGATCG
>NZ_JAATOS010000066.1:0-14816 GCF_011806505.1 Salipiger sp. HF18
CGATCACCTCCATCGGGATCAGCTGGTCCTTGAGGTGCCACTCGTGTGCGAAGGGTTCGATCTTGTCGACGGCGTAGCGGCGAAACTGCTCGCGGATCATCTCGAGCTCGTCATCGAGCGCGGTCTTGCCCACGGTGATCTCGGCCGAACGCTCCTGCATCAGCTCCACGAGGCGGCTGCGGGCGGACTGGGTGTTGCCCCCGGTCATCAGCGTGGTCACGGCGTCGGTGCAGAGCGACATCACCGCGTCGCGGCCAAGGCCCATGTCCTTGAGGCGCACCATCTCGCCCTGGTTCATCTGGATGCCGCCAACGATCTGGCTCAGGTACTCGCCGAACGCGATCTGGTGGATCAGCGCCTCGACCTCGCCGAAGCTGCCCTCGGAGGTCAGCTTGTCGGCCCAGTACTGCATCTGGCGCAGGCTTTCGACGTAGGTCGCGAGCCATGCCAGCCCGTGCGCGGCGAACTGGTTTTCCTCGATCAGCCGGCCCGAGACGCGGCCATCCTCCTCGACCGTGTCGCGCACCGACTGGCGCGCCATCTCGAGAACCGCTTCCGCCGGCGCGATGGCCGCCTTGGTCAGGGCCAGCAGATCGTCTATCAAAACCCTCTTTCACATTGCCATGTCCTGTCCATCATGTGCCATGAATCACTCCCTTCTCCTGGTCGGGTCGGAGATAGTCACTTTGCAGGTGCAGCGCAACATAAATGCGCCAAAGACGCTACCATGGTTTTATTATTGCGCATTAAATTCTGCCGGGACTTGCCCTAAGAGCATGATATGAGCAGCCCATGGACAGTTTGCTTACCCTGATTTCCCCTTCCGCGCTGGTTCTTTCTTTCGGAGTCGCGCTTCTCGCCGGCCTCGTGAAGGGCATGGTGGGCTTTGCGATGCCGATGATCCTGATTTCCGGGCTCGGCAGCTTCCTGTCGCCCGAGCTGGCGCTGGCCGGGCTGATCCTGCCGACGCTCGCGACCAATGCCATCCAGGCGTTGCAGCACGGGGCCGGGGCGGCGCTGGGATCGCTGCGCAGGTTCCGCATCTTCCTCGGCTGCGGCCTCACCTTCCTGCTGCTGTCGTCGCAGCTGGTGCGGGTGCTCCCGGTCGAGGTGCTGCTGGCGATGATCGGCGCACCGGTGGCGGTGTTCTGCGCGCTGCAGATCGCCGGCTGGCGCCCACACCTGAAGAACGGCCAGACGCCGCTGGTCGAGGCCACGGTGGGCAGCGTCGCCGGCTTCCTCGGCGGCATGTCCGGGGTCTGGGGCCCGCCCATGGTCGCCTACCTGACCGCCATCGACACCGAGAAGCGCGAGCAGATCCGCATCCAGGGTGTGGCCTACGGCCTTGGCGCGGTGGCACTGGTGGCCGCACACACGCTCTCGGGGGTGCTCAATGCGCAGACGGTGAAGTTCTCGGCGCTGATGCTGGCCCCCGCCCTGCTGGGCATGTGGGTCGGGATGCGGATCCACGACCGGATCGACCAGACCACCTTCCGCCGGATCACGCTCTGGGTGCTGCTGATCGCGGCGCTGAACCTGCTGCGCCGCGCCTTCTTCGCCTGAGCGTCACCGGCCCGGATCAGCCCAGCGCCGGTTCCGCCGCGTATTTCTCGAGCATTGCCGGGTCCACCTCGACCCGGGGCCCCGGCCGGGGGGGCACGTGTCCCCGCCCCTTCCGCACCGGGAAGGGCTCGGTGAGGATGTCCTCGGAGGCGTAGTAGGTGGACATGTAGTACTCGCAGTCGAGCCGCAGATCGGGCAGCGCCGCCATCAGGTGCGCCCCCGCCGCGTGGGCGAGCCCGGTCTCGAACATGCAGCCGCCGTAGACCTCGATCCCCGCCGCCCGCGCGATGGCGCCGACCTCGAGCGATCGCCGGATGCCGCCGGACTTCATCACCTTCAGCGAGAAGATGTCGGCCATGCGGATCTGCGCGCCGTAGAGCGCCTCGCGGACGCCGAACACCGACTCGTCGGCCATGATCGGCGTATCGATGACATGAGTGATGTGGGCCAGCGCCTCGCGTTCGTGCATCTTCACCGGCTGCTCGACGAAGGTCGGGCGGAAGGCCTCGAGATCGCGGATGCAGCGCACCGCGTCATAGGTCGGAAGGCCCTGGTTGTAGTCGATGCGCAGGTCGGCCTCGGCGCCGTAGATGCCGCGCAGCTTCTCGAGCCGCATCAGGTCGAAGGCATGGCCCGCGAAGCCGGTCTTCATCTTGAAGATCCGCACGCCGTCCTCCCACATGGCGGCCACGTCCTCGAGATCCTTGCCGAAATCGGGATTGGCGACCGAGAAGCTGAGCCCCATGTCCTCGCGCATCCGCCCGCCGACCAGTTCGCTCACCGAAAGCCCGCCGATCTTGCCGGCAAGGTCCAGCAGCGCCATCTCGAGCGCGGCCTTGGCCTCGGCATGGCCTGTGAGCAGCGTCTCGACCAGCGCCATGATCGGCTCGACCTGAACCGGGTCGCGCCCAATGAGGTGTTCGCGCAAGTAGACGTGCAGCGCCGCCACCGCACCCTCGGCGGTGCCGGTGAAGACCGGCCAGGGCGCGGCCTCGCCCCAGCCGGTGAGGCCGGTGTCGGTCCCCAGCTCCAGGATCACCGTGTGGATGTCGGCAACGTCGCCGATGCCGTGGGAATGCACCGCCTTGCCGGGGATGCGGATGCGGTGGACGCGCAGGGTCCGGATCTTGTGGTCGCTCATCAGCTTGGCCCCCAAATGTCAGTAGCGTGGATCGTCGAGCCCGACGGCGAAGCGGTCCGGGGCCAGCGACTGGTGGAACCAGCGCAGGAAGGTGTAGATCGAGAAGACCGGCAGCCCCAGCGCCTTGCGCAGGTCCGCCGCATAGGGCGTCATGTTGGTGCATTCGAGCACGATGGCCCCGACCTCGGGGTGTTGGCTCACCAGCGCCCGGCCGGCCTGCAGCAGGTCGCGGCGGCAGGCGTCGAAGTCGATGTCGAGCTCGTCGCCGAGGATCGCACGGGTAAACTCGGTCCCCGCCTCGGTGCTCATGATCGGTGTGTCGAGCGGCACGTTCGCCGCCGCAAGGTGGGCGTCGGTGAGGGTCGAGGCCGAGATCGTCAGGATGCCCACGCGCTTGCCCGGCGGCAGCATCGCCTGCACCATCGGCACCTGCATCAGCGACGAGGTCGCCACCGGCACCGGCACGGCGCTGGCGATCTGGTCCTGCACGATGGAGAGGAAACCGCAGTTGGTGGTGATGCCGTCGCAGCCATGCGCCACCAGATCCTGCGCCGCGGCGATGAAGAGATCGACGAGCACCCGCGCGTCCTGCCGCACCACCTTCTCCGGGGTCGCGCTGCGCACGATGCGGAACTGCACCGGGAAGGGCCAGGTGGCGGCGTTGCCGATGTCTCCGGGAATGCGCGGGAACCGCGTCTCGAGCATCAGGATGCCCAGGTTGGCCCCAAAGACGGTCTTGCCGCCGCGTTCGGTCGTCATCGTCGCTCTCCTGTCCGCACCCGGCGCAGAACGCGCCCGGGCGCGGGCAGTGTCAAGGGGCGCCGCTTCGGATGCCCATGCGCGAGGCCCGCTTTGCCCGCCGGGTGACCAACCGGCGCGGGCACCCTGCCCCGGAGAAGCGCTTGCCCCAGGCGGTCGCTCAGAACGCCTGCGCCGCGGCCACCGCGCGCTTCCACGCCGCGTATTTCTCTTCGCGCAGGTCCGCGTCCATGGCGGCCTCGAACTTGCGCTCCAGCGCCCAGGTCTCGGCGAAGCCCTCCATGTCCGGGTAGATCCCCGCCCGCTGCCCGGCGAGCCAGGCTGCGCCCATCGCCGTGGTCTCGAGCACCTGCGGCCGGTCGACCGAGGCGCCGGTGATGTCGGCGAGGAACTGCATCGCCCAGTCGCTGGCGCTCATGCCGCCGTCGACGCGCAGCGCCGTGTCGTCGGCGCCGCTCCAGTCGGCGTGCATCGCCTCGAGCAGGTCGCGGGTCTGGTAGCCGACGCTCTCGAGCGCGGCGCGGGCCAGCTCGGCCGGGCCGCTGTTGCGGGTGAGCCCGAAGACCGCGCCCCGGCATTCGGCGTTCCAGTAGGGCGCACCGAGGCCGGTGAAGGCCGGCACCAGCACGATTCCCTGCGCGGCATCGGCGGCCTCGGCCAGCGGCTGGCTCTCGCGCGCTTCGCGGATCACCTTGAGCCCGTCGCGCAGCCACTGGATCACCGCGCCCGCGATGAAGATGGAGCCCTCGAGCGCATAGGTCCGCTTGCCGTCGAGCTGGTAGGCGATGGTCGAGAGCAACCGGTTCTGCGAGGTCACCAGCTCCTCGCCGGTGTTCAGAAGCGCAAAGCAGCCGGTGCCGTAGGTGGACTTGAGCATCCCCGGCCGGAAGCAGGCCTGCCCGATGGTCGCCGCCTGCTGGTCGCCTGCGACGCCGAGGATCGGGATCTCGGTGCCAAAGAGATCGGCGCGCGCCATGCCGAAATCGGCGGCGCAATCGCGCACCTCGGGCAGCATCGACATGGGGATGCCGAGCAGCTCGCACATGGTCGAGGACCAGCGCCCGTGGCGGATGTCGTAGAGCATGGTGCGGGCGGCGTTGGTGGCGTCGGTGACGTGCTCGCGCCCGCCGGTCATCTTCCAGATGAGCCAGGTGTCCACGGTGCCGAAGACCAGCTCTCCGGCCTCGGCCCGGGCCCGCGCGCCCTCGACATTGTCGAGGATCCACGCCACCTTGGTGCCCGAGAAATACGGGTCGAGCAACAGTCCGGTCTTGCGGGTCACCGTCTCTTCGTGGCCCTCGGCCTTCAGCGCCTTGCAGAACTCCGAGGTGCGCCGGTCCTGCCAGACGATGGCGTTATAGACCGGCTGGCCGGTGTTGCGGTCCCAGACCAGCGTCGTCTCGCGCTGGTTGGTGATGCCGATGCCGGCGATGTCCGCGGCGCCCAGCCCCGCCTTCTCCATCACCCCGCGGCAGGTCGCGGCGGTGGTGGTCCACAGGTCCGAGCAGTCGTGCTCGACCCAGCCCGAATGCGGATAATGCTGGGCGAACTCCTCCTGCGCGATGGCGGCAATCTTCAGGTCCTTGTCGAACAGGATGGCCCGGCTCGACGTGGTGCCCTGGTCGATCGCTAGAATGTAACCCATCTCTCCCCCCGATAGTCTGCGTCACACGCGGCGCTCAGGCCGCAACAGTTTGCGGGCGATGTCAATTCGCCCCGATCATTTTGCCTGTCGCTCAGCCCACGGCCCGGGTCTCGTGCCGACGCCGCGCCGCCATGTAATCCTCGAGCGCAGCGACCTGCGGCTCCGACAGGTGCAGGCCCAGCTTTGTGCGCCGCCAGAGCACGTCCTCGGCGGTGCGGGCGAATTCCTTGTTCATCAGCCAGTCGACCTCGGCACCGCAGAGCGTCGCGCCGAAATCCGGTCCGAGGTCGTCGGCGATGCGCGGGGAGCCCAGTGCCTGCACCGCCTCGGTGCCGTAGGTGCGCACCAGCCGCCGGGCCCAGCGGTCCGACAGGAACGGGCAGGCCTTCTGCAGATCGAAGATCTGGCGGTCGACGCCATCCGCCGGGAAATCCCCGCCGGGCAGCGGCGCGCCGGCGGTCCACGGGTCGGTGACACCGCTGATGTGCTCGCCGATGCGGGCCATCGCGCCCTCGGCCAGGCGCCGGTAGGTGGTGATCTTACCGCCGAACACGTTCAGCACCGGCGCCCCGCCGGCGCCCTCGACCTTGAGCGTGTAGTCCCGTGTCGCCGCCGTGGCGCTGGTCGCGCCGTCATCGTAGAGCGGCCGCACGCCGGAATAGGTCCAGACCACGTCGTCCTTCGTGATCTCGCGCTTGAAGTAGCGGTTGGCGAAGGCGATCAGGTAATCGCGTTCCTCGGGGGTACAGACCGGCGGGCTGTCGGGGTCGTGGTGTTCCGCGTCGGTGGTGCCGATCAGGGTGAAATCCTGCTCGTAGGGAATGGCGAAGATGATCCGCCCGTCGGTGCCCTGGAAGAAATAGCACTTGTCGTGATCGTAGAGCTTGCGCGTCACGATGTGCGAGCCACGCACCAACCGCACACCTTCGTTCACGTTGAGATGAACGGTGTCCTTGATGATCTCGCCGACCCACGGACCGCCCGCGTTCACCAGCATCCGCGCGCGGTGCACGGCGGTCTCGCCGGTCTCGGTGTCACGGGTCTCGACCCGCCAGACGCCGTCCTCGCGCGCCGCCGAGAGCACCTTGGTGCGGGTGAGGATGGTCGCGCCGCGCGCCTCGGCGTCGCGGGCGTTCAGCACCACGAGGCGCGAATCCTGCACCCAGCAGTCGGAATATTCGTAGGCGGTCTCGAAGCGGTCGTCGATCGGCGCGCCCTCGGGGGTGCCGGGCAGGCTCAGCGAGGTGGTGCCGGGCAGGATCTTCCGGCCACCGAGATGGTCGTACATGAAGAGCCCGAGCCGGATCAGCCAGGCCGGGCGGCGGCCCTTCATCCACGGCATCACGGTCGTGAGTAGCTTCGAGGTGGGCGTCTCGCTCTCGAACCGCATGGACGGGTGGTAGGGCAACACGAAGCGCATCGGCCAGCTGATGTGGGGCATCGCGCGCAGCAGGGTCTCGCGCTCGATCAGCGCTTCGCGGACGAGGCGGAATTCGAAATACTCGAGGTAGCGCAGGCCGCCGTGGAAGAGCTTGGTCGAGGCAGAGGACGTGGCGGAGGCAAGGTCGTTCATCTCTGCCAGTGTGACCGAGAGGCCGCGACCCGCGGCGTCGCGTGCGATGCCGCAGCCGTTGATGCCACCACCGATGATAAAGAGGTCCGTCGCGTCGCTCTCTTCCATGAGTTGCCCTGCCTTCTGCTTGTTCCGGCGCCACAGTGATACGACCATGATTGCGCGTTTCGCAACCGTTGGTTTTCGTTTTCGTTCGCTTTCCCGTCACCGGCAATCGTGCCGGGCGACAGTTTCCAAGAGTTTCCTAACTCAATCCAATGGCCCCACCGAATGTTCCGCCCCTCGCCCGAGGTTTGCGAAAAACCGCGAACCGGTCCGGGCCTCGGATCACCGGGTCAGGCGGCCCGGCCCGGGGCGCGCGACGGCCGGGACCGGCTGCCGCCTTGACACTTCGGGGCCTCCCCCCCATGAAACCGGAGCAACCGGAACAAGAGGCAGTGTTCATGGCGAAAGAGAAGGAAAAGGGCGGGATCCTGGAGACCGTCAAGACGATCGTCTACGCCCTGCTGATCGCAGGCGTTTTCCGCACCCTGTTCTTCCAGCCGTTCTGGATTCCCTCGGGTTCGATGAAGGACACGCTGCTGATCGGCGACTTCCTGTTCGTGAACAAGATGAGCTACGGCTATTCCTACGCCTCCTGCCCCTCGATCCGCCTGCCGCAGATCGGCATCGACATCGACGCCAAGGACATCTGCGGATGGCTCGGCGGCGACAACGAGCGCCTCTTCGGCTCGGAGCCCGAGCGCGGCGACATCGTGGTGTTCCGCCACCCGGTCCACGGCACCGACTTCATCAAGCGCCTGATCGGACTGCCCGGCGACCGCATCCAGGTCAAGAACGGCCTGCTCTACATCAACGACGAGCCCGTCCAGGTCGAGCGCAACGGCACCTTCACCGAGGTCGCCGAGCCGCAGGGCCCGCAGCAGCTGCGCCCGCGCTGCGAGAACGGCCCGGTGGGCACCGGCGGCACCTGCGAGAAATCGCGCTGGACCGAAACCCTTCCGAACGGCAAGACTCATGACATCCTGAACATCGCGATGCAGGGATCGGACAATACCGGAGTCTACACCGTGCCCGCTGGTCACTATTTCATGATGGGCGACAACCGCGACAACTCGTCCGACAGCCGCGTGCCGAACGCCGCGGGTGGCGTCGGCTTCGTTCCCTTCGAAAACCTGATCGGCAAGGCCAATCGCGTGGTGTTCTCGTCCGCGGGCAACTCCATGCTCTACTTCTGGACCTGGCGCGCCAACCGCTTCTTCCACAAGCTGCAATGAAACGCTCTGCCGAGATAGCCGCGCTCGAGCAGCGTCTCGGCCACCGCTTCGCCGACCCGGAGCGGCTGCGCCGCGCGCTCACCCATTCGTCGATGTCCGCGCCGGGCCGCGAGGACAACCAGCGGCTCGAGTTCCTCGGCGACCGCGTGCTGGGCCTTGTCATGGCCGAGGCGCTGCTGTCCGAAGATCGCGGCGCCAGCGAAGGCCAGCTGGCGCCCCGCTTCAACGCGCTGGTGCGCAAGGAAGCCTGCGCCGAGGTCGCCCGCGAAATCGACCTCGGGGCCGCGCTGAAGCTCGGGCGCTCCGAGATGATGTCCGGCGGGCGGCGCAAGATGGCGCTGCTGGGCGACGCAATGGAGGCGGTGATCGCGGCGGTCTATCTCGACGCCGGGTTCGGCACCGCCAAGGCGCTGGTGCTGCGGCTCTGGGGCGACCGCATCGCGCGGGTCGAGGAAGACGCGCGCGACGCCAAGACCTCTCTGCAGGAATGGGCTCAGGCACGCGGCATGGTGCCGCCGAGCTACACCGAGGTCGCCCGCGAGGGGCCGGACCACGCACCAGTCTTCACCATCGAGGCAAGGCTCGAGAACGGCGCCGCGGCGCGTGCCACCGCCGGCTCCAAGCGCAAGGCCGAACAGCAGGCCGCCACGGGGCTTCTCGACAAGGTGACCAATGGCTGACGGCGTCGGGGCGGGCCCCGGCAGCGGGCCCGGCGCGCGCGGCAACGCCCTTGGCGCGCTCTTCATGGTCATCGCCATGACGCTCTTCGCGGTCGAGGATTCGCTCTTCAAATCCGTCACCCCCGCCCTGCCCCCCGGGGTCGCCACGCTGATCTTCGGCCTGACAGGCACCACGCTCTACGTGCTGATGACGCTGCGCGCCGGCGAGCCGGTGCTGCATCCGGCGATCCTGCGGCCCTCGCTGATGATCCGCACCTTCTTCGAGATCGTCGGGCGGCTGTTCTTCGCCCTGTCGCTGGCCTACACGCCGCTGTCGGTCACCTCGTCGATCCTTCAGGCGGCACCGCTCGTGGTGACCGCGGGCGCGGCGCTCCTGCTGAAAGAGACGGTGGGCCTCCGGCGCTGGACCGCCATGGCCATCGGCTTCGTCGGCGTGCTGATGATCCTGCGCCCCACCCCGGACGCCTTCCGCCCCGACGCGCTGCTGGCGGTGGCGGGGATGATCGGATTCGCCATGCGCGACCTCTTCACCCGCGCGAGCCCGCCCGCAGTCTCGGCCAACCAGCTGGGCGTTCTGGGCTTTGCGGTCATCGTCACCGCGGGCCTGCTGATGCTGCCCTTCGACCCGACCCCGCCGCGCCGGCCGGACGCGGGCGAGCGCGGGCGGCGGCTGCGGACCGGCGTGGGGGGCGTGACCGCCTATACCGCGCTCACCCGCGCGATGCGCAGCGGCGAGGTCTCGGTGGTCGCGCCGTTCCGCTACTCACGTCTGCTGGTCGCGTTGCTCTTCGCCTTCCTCTTCTTCGGCGAGCGCCCCGACCTCTGGACCCTCGCCGGTGGCGCGCTGATCGTCACGAGCGGGCTCTATACCCTGATCCGCAGCGCCCGCAAAGGCTGAACCGCCGCGCGCGATCGTCCCGAAACCTTGCCACTCCAAAAGTTTCGCCCGAAATCGGCGCAAGATCCCAACGCAGTGAAGAGATTGCACCACCTCCGGAGGCTCCAATCCCTTCTCGCCCCGAGCTCCTGCTCGGCGCCCCCCCGCCAGCGCCCTCGACACCGCAAGCGACGTCGATCTCAGGGAGTCCACGGCCTTCCTCTTCAACACCAACGGCGACCTCAGCGCCGAGATGACTTCGGTGATCCCGACCTCCGGGCGCGACGTCTGCCGCAGCGGCTGCACCGAGTACCGCGCGGGCAGCGGGCGGGTGTCCTGGATTCTGAACGCCCGCACCCGGGTCGCCCGCCAGAACCGAAGGCGACGCGGGCACTGGTCCGCACCGGCGCAATGAGGTAAAGGCATCCGATCACAGGACCGGATCGCCCAATGACCACACGCGCAGGCTTCATAGCCCTCATCGGAGAGCCCAACGCGGGCAAATCCACGCTCACCAACCGCATGGTCGGGGCGAAGGTCTCGATCGTGACGCACAAGGTGCAGACGACCCGCGCCCGCATCCGCGGCGTGGCAATGGAGGGTGACAGCCAGCTGATCTTCGTCGACACGCCCGGCCTTTTCAAGCCGCGCCGCCGGCTCGACCGGGCGATGGTCGCCGCCGCCTGGGGCGGGGCTGCGGACGCGGACATCATCGTGCTGCTGATCGAGGCCCACCGCGGCGTCACCGAGGGCGTCGAACGCATCATCGAGGGGCTGGCCGAGCTGCCGCGAGGCCGCAAGGTGGCGCTGGCGATCAACAAGATCGACCGCGTCGAGGCACCGGTGCTGCTGGCGCTGTCCAAGGACCTGAACGACCGCTACGCCTTTGCCAACACCTTCATGATTTCGGCCGAGCGCGGCTACGGCGTCGCCGACCTGCGCAAGTGGCTGGCCGAAGAGGTGCCCGAGAGCCCGTGGCTCTACCCCGAGGACCAGATCGCCGACCTGCCGATGCGCATGATCGCGGCCGAGATGACCCGCGAGAAGCTCACCCTGCGGCTGCACCAGGAGCTGCCCTACCAGCTTACCGTCGAGACCGAGCACTGGCAGGAGCGCGAGGACGGCAGCGCCCGCATCGACCAGATCATCTATGTCTCGCGCGACGGCCACAAGGGCATCGTGCTGGGCCACAAGGGCGAGACGATCAAGGCCATCGGACAGGCCGCCCGCGCCGAGATCGAGGAATTCCTCGGGCGCAAGATCCACCTCTTCCTGCAGGTGAAGGTGCGCGAGAACTGGCAGGACGAGGCCGAGCGTTATTCCGAGATGGGGCTCGACTTCAAGGACGGCAACTAGGCCGATGGCCCGCCTCACGACCCGGTTCTGGGTCGACGCCTACCTGGCGCGGCTGTCATTCCAGAACATCCCCGCCTATGTCACCGCCCATGGCGACGACAGCGCCGGGGCGGTGCTGGTCAAGCTCGCGACGCTCGATGGCCGGGCACGGGCCTTTGCCCGCAGCTTCGACCTGATGAGCGGCGAGCGGCGCTGGGAAGAGCTGACCTCGGGCGACGAGCGCGAGGTCGATGCCTCGGTCGCAAAACAGCGCAGCTTCGACCCGGATCTCTGGGTGATCGAGGTCGAGGACCGGCAGGGCCGCCACCTGCTCGATGAGGACGGTCTGGCCTGAACCGCCCTTCCTGACGCAAGCCCGCGTGGCGCCCCTTTTGCCGCCCCTGGTGCATGAGCGGCAGGAGGTGGTCTTCCTCCGACCAGCGCAGAAGCCGCACGGTGAGGGGTGCTTCCTGCCTCCGCCAGAGCCGAGCGATGCGACCTGTTCTTCCTGACGCCACGGCGCTGCGATACCGGCTTGCAAACTCAGCGCAAGAGCCGCGCAATGCCGACCTGCAGCCCGCCCGCAGCGGTGAAGCCGGCGCAGAGCATCCCCGACCAGCGCAGCACCCCGCCCCAGCCGATCCGTGTCGGATCCACGAAGAAATACGGGTAGATGCCCTCGAGCTGGCCGCGCAGCAGCGCGTAGGCCACGTAGGCCAACGGCCAGAGCAGCCAGCTCAGCGCCGTGCTAAAGCGCAGCCCGTGCTTGGGCGCGGCGACCAGCCAGAACAGCACCACGAGGATCGGCGTCACCGTGTGCAGGCCGACATCGGCGATCCCGGAGAGGCCGAGCCCCTCCCACGGGCTGGCGAGCAGCAGGTGGTAGACCACGCCGGTGATCGCGATCCAGAGCGTCACGCCGCCCAGCCACGCGGGCCGCGCCATGCGCCCCGAAGACGCCATGCGCAGGAAGGTCACCGCCACCAGAAGGTTGGTCAGGATGGTGTAGAAGCGCGCCAGCCGCCACGCGGTCTCGAACGCGCTGTGGTCCGGATTCTCCTGCGCGGTGGCAGCGAACTGCACGCCCAGCGCGACAAAGGTCAGCAGGGCGATGATGGCGGCGAAGACACGGGCGGGCTGGCTCATGCAACGACGGTCTCGCAACTTGCGGCGGCGGGCAAGCCGTCGGATAGTCCGACGCATGGACTGGCGCGACACCGGCATACTCCTCTCGGCCCGCAGGCATGGCGAGACCTCCGCCATCCTCGAGATCTTCACGGCCGGCCACGGGCGCCACATGGGCGTGCTGCGCGGCGGGGCGTCGCGCAAGATCGCGCCCTCGCTGCAACCGGGCGCGCAGCTCGACGTGGCGTGGCGGGCCCGGCTCGAGGACCACATGGGGGCCTGGACGGTCGAGCCGCAGCGCTCGCGCGCGGCGACGGCGATGGCGGACCGGCTGTCGCTGGCGGGGCTCAACGCGGTGGTGGCGCTGCTGGCCTTCTGCCTGCCCGAGCGCGAGTCGCACCCGGCGCTCTATGCGCGCTCCGAGAACCTGCTCGACCTCCTGGGCCAGCGCGAGCTCTGGCCGCTGGCCTACCTGCGCTGGGAAATGGCGCTGCTCGACGAGATGGGTTTCGGGCTCGATCTATCGGCCTGCGCCGTCACCGGCATCAACGAGCCGCTGGATTTCGTCTCGCCGCGCACCGGCCGCGCGGTCTCGGCGGTGGGCGCGGGCGACTGGGCGGAGCGGCTGCTGCCCCTGCCCCCCGTGCTTCTGGGGCGCGGCCCCGCCCCCGATCACGAGATCCTCGCCGGACTGAAGACCACCGGTCACTTCCTCGAGAACCGGCTCGCCAACCAGCTCCGCGACAGGCCGCTTCCCGCCGCCCGGGCGCAGTTCGTCGAGCGCCTGGCCCGCTCCGTCAACTAAGTAGACGCAGCGTCCCTTCCCTCGCCCGGGAAAGAACGCTACGTATCCCTCATGCGCTGGACTCTGCCAAATACCCTCACCGCGCTCCGCCTTCTGGCCGCACCCGGCCTGGCGGTGATGTTCCTCTATTTCTCGCGCCCGCTGGCCGACTGGTTCGCGCTGCTGCTCTTCGTGAGCGCCGCCGTCACCGACTGGTTCGACGGCTACATCGCCCGGGCGTGGTCGTTGGAATCGAAGATGGGCGCGATGCTCGACCCCATCGCCGACAAGGCGATGGTTGTGATCGCCCTGATGGTGATCGTGGGCTATTCGTCAATGTCACCGTGGCTGGTGCTGCCGGCGACCTTCATCCTCTTCCGCGAGGTCTTCGTTTCGGGGCTGCGCGAGTATCTCGGCGACACCGCCGGTACGCTCAAGGTCACCAAGCTCGCCAAGTGGAAGACGACGTTCCAGATGGTCGCCATCGCGGTGCTCTTCGCGCAGGGCGTGTTCGAGCATTACCTCGCCGTCAGCGTCGAGGGGCTGGACCCGGGACAGGTCGGTGCCATCCTCGACCGCGAGGTCCCGGACCCGCACGGGCTGATCTGGAAAGAACAGGGGATGTTCTACGCCGGTCACATCGGCCTGACCCTGCTCTGGGTCGCCGCCGCGCTGACGCTGGTCACCGGCTGGGACTACTTCACCAAGGCACTGCCGCACCTGAGGGATCCGAAATGATCGATGTGCTCTACTTCGCATGGGTGCGCGAGCGCATCGGCCTGCCGAAGGAGCGGGTCGAGTCGCAGGCGACCACCGTCCGCGAGCTGGTCGAGGAACTGCGTGCGCGCGAGGAACGCTACGAGGCGGCCTTTGCCGACCTCTCGGCGCTGCGGGTGGCGGTCGACCAGGAGCTGGCGGATTTCGACGCCCCGCTGGCGGGGGTGCGCGAGCTTGCCTTCTTCCCGCCGATGACGGGGGGCTGAGCCCATGGCGCTGCGGGTAGTCGTCCAGCAGGAGCCCTTCGATTTCGGGGCCGAGGCCGAAGGCTTCGCCGCCGGGCGCCACGATCTGGGCGCCGTCGTGACCTTCACCGGCGTGGTGCGCGATGTCGCCGGCACGCTCGAGGGCATGGAGATCGAGCACTACCCCGGCATGACCGAGAAGGCGCTTACCAAGATCGCCGAGGAGGCGCAGGCGCGCTGGTCGCTGGGCGAGGTGCTGGTGATCCACCGCCACGGGCCGATGGCGCCGGGCGAGCGCATCATGATGGTGGCCACCGCCTCGCCGCACCGGCAGGACGCCTTCGAGGCAGCGGAATTCCTCATGGACTACCTCAAGTCCCGTGCGCCGTTCTGGAAGAAGGAACGCAGCGCCGCCGACACCGCGTGGGTCGCTGCCAGGGACGAGGACGAGGCGGCGCTCGACCGCTGGTAGGCCGGCCTTGCCTCGCCAGGGGCTGCGGTCATATGATCTTACCAATTCCAGGCCAGATGGACTGCCCCATGCCCTTCCGCCCCGTGCATCCGGAGAAACTCGCCTCGGCCGTCGTGCGCCAGATCGAGGAGCTTATCCTGCGGGGCATCCTGCGCCCCGGCGAACGGCTGCCCGCCGAGCGCGAGCTGTCCGAGCGGCTCGGGGTATCGCGCCCGAGCCTGCGCGAGGCGGTGGCCGACCTGCAGGCGCGCGGGCTGCTGACCGCCCGGGCCGGCGCCGGCATCTTCGTCACCGAGGCGCTGGGGTCGGCCTTTTCCGACACGCTGGTGCAGCTCTTCTCGCGCCATGACGAGGCGGTCTTCGACTATCTCGACTTCCGCCGCGACATGGAGGGGCTCGCCGCCGAGCGCGCCGCCACCCGCGGCACCGAGAGCGATCTCAAGGTGATCGACGCGCTCTTCGCCCAGATGGAGGCGGCGCATGGCCGCCGCAACCCGGCGGACGAGGCGCGGCTGGACGCGGATTTCCACCTCGCGATCATCGAGGCCAGCCACAACGTCATGATGCTTCACATGATGCGCTCGATGTATCAGCTGCTGCGCGAGGGGGTGTTCTACAACCGC
>NZ_JAATOS010000662.1:0-1866 GCF_011806505.1 Salipiger sp. HF18
GGCCGCGCGCAAGTCCTCGGCGGGCTACGACCTCACCGCGCTGATGGTGGGCTCCGAGGGCACGCTCGGCCTCGTGACCGAGCTGACCCTGCGCCTGCACGGCGTGCCCGAGGCCACCAGCGCCGGCATCTGCGCCTTCCCCGACATGCACGCCGCGGTCACGGCGGTGATGGAGACCATCCAGATGGGCATTCCCATGGCGCGGATCGAGTTCGTCGATGCCGGCACCGCGCGCGCCTTCACCGCCTATTCCGGCATGGAGATGTCCGAGGCGCCGCACCTGCTGGTCGAGTTCAACGGCTCGCCCGAAAGCGTGGCGCAGGACGCCGAGCGCTTTGGCGAGATCGTCGCCGACCATGGCGCCTCGCCGTTCCGCTGGTCGGCCCGCGAGGAAGAGCGCCGGGCGCTCTGGGCGCTGCGCCACAACGGCTATTACGCCATTCTCGCCTCGCGCAAGGGCGCGCGGGCGCTGGTGACCGACATGTGCGTGCCGATCTCGCAGCTCGCGCAGGCGGTCGAGGAGACGCAGGCCGACATTGCCAAGGGCTCGATCCCCGGCCCGATCCTCGGCCACGTGGGCGACGGCAACTTCCACGCCATCCTGCTGGTGGACCCCGACCAGCCCGCCGAGATGGAAGAGGCCAAGCGGCTCTCGCACCGCATGGCCGAACGCGCGCTGGCGCTCGGCGGCACCTGCACCGGCGAGCACGGCATCGGCATGGGCAAGCTCGACTACATGGCGGCGGAGCACGGCGAGGGCTGGGACGTGATGGGCCAGATCAAGCGCGCACTCGACCCGCAGGACCTGATGAACCCGGGCAAGCTGGTGCGGCAGGGCTGACCCGCCCTGCCCGCGGCGCCCGCCCCGGCACCACGCCCGTGCAACGCGCCCGACCCCGCTCCGGCCCCTCCCATTCTCCCGGGCGCCCCCAGCTTCATCTTGCCAGACAACCCCCCGCCGGAGGCATCCCCCCGCCTCCACGCGGTACAACCTCGACGACCGGGCTACCCCGCCAGCACCTTGCGGAACCGAGCCAGCACGATCGCCAGCGCCACGCCCGCCATCAGCGCCATCGCCGCCAAATCTCCTGCCACCAGCGTGATCCCCCCGCCCCGGTAGAGCACCGTCTGTGCGAACGAGACGAAATGGGTTGCCGGGCTGACGACCTGCATCAGCAGCCGCAGCCAGCCGGGCATCGATTCAAGCGGCGTGATCCCGCCCGAGAGCATGAAGAGCACGATGATCACCGGGATCACCAGCAGCCCGAACTGCCCCATGTTCTGGGTGAAGCTCGCCAGCAGCAGCCCGAGGCTCGCCACCGCCACCACGTAGAGCCCCGCGCCCAGCACGTAGAGCCAGAGCGCCCCCGAGACCGGCACTCCCAGCGCCCACTCCACCACCAGAGTCAGGCTCAGCACCGAGCCCAGCAGGATCACCGCTCCGGTCGCAATGATCTTCGACAGCACGATCTCGACCGGACGGATCGGCATCACCAGCACGTGCTCGATGGTGCCGTGCTCGCGCTCCCGGATCATCGACGAGCCGGAGAGGATCAGCGTCAGGATGGTGACGTTGTTCATCAGTTGCATCACCGCGCTGAACCACGTGGCGTTGAAGTTGGGGTTAAAGCGGGTGCGGATCACCACCTCGACGAGATCGTCGCTGTCGGCGCCCGGCTGCAGGTATTCGCTCAGCGTCTCGGCCAGCAACTGCTGCAGGAAGGTTGCGCCGTTGCCCGCCTGCGCCACCGCCGTCGCGTCCACCAGAAGCTGCAGCGTCGCCGCCCGCCCGGCGCGCAGGTCGCGCTCGAAATCCGGCGGGATCGCCAGCACCAGCACGAAGCGGCCGTCGGTCTGCGCCTGCGC
>NZ_JAATOS010000663.1:0-1845 GCF_011806505.1 Salipiger sp. HF18
CGAAGTCGGGCAGCGGCACGAGGGTGAAGGGGCCGCCGGTGCGGTGGATCTCGGTCGAGACGTTGCCGTGAGGGATCGGGTGGGTGACCGCGAAGGCCAGCGCCTTCTGGCCGAAACGGGTGGTCTTCACGCCGATGCCCGCGGCCTCGCGCATGGGGGAGTTGCGCCCGTCCGCGGCGATCACCAGCCGGGTCTGCACCGTGCTGCCGTCCGAGAGGCCGACGCGGGCATAGGCCTCGCGGGTGAAGAGCGTGGTGGTGGCGGTGCCGGGGCGGAAGTCGACGGTCGGCATGTCGTGCAGATGCGCCGCCATCTCGCGCCGCAGCAGCCAGTTCGGGAGGTTCCAGCCGAAAGGCTTCTCCGAGATGTCGTCGGCATCGAAATCGCGGGTCACGCGCGGTTCCGGGCGTTCGCCACCGGCGTCGACGATGCGCATGACCTGCAGCGGCATGGCGTGGCCCTCGAGCCGGGCCCAGAGGCCCGCCTTCTCGAGGAACGCGGTCACCGGCGGGGCCGGGTCGACGCAGATCACCGAGAATCCGGCGGCGCCGAAGGCGGCGGCCGCGGTCAGACCGGCGATGCCGCCGCCCGAGATGAGAATGTCGCAATCCATGGCCGCTCTCCTTTGCCCCATATCTAGAGCGTTTCGGGACCAAGCTGAACCACCCGGCGGAAGCTTGCGCAGCCGTGCGTATGCGGGCTGCGCTGCCGGGCCGAGTCGGACGGGGTCCCGATGGGAGATCTAGGGCAGGGGGCGGCGTGATGCCATGCGGCGCGGGCGCACCTTGCCCGCCTTACTTGCCGACGGTGATCAGCAGGATCATCGCGTAGCAGACCGGCACGCAGGCCAGCGCGCACATGGCGAGGCCGACGGCACCCCAGGTCACGGTCGCCGCGGCCACCACGGCGATGAAGACGGCGAGGCCGATCCAGATCCGGGCCTCGACGCTCAGGCCGCGGGCGGTTGCGGGGGCCAGATCGGCGGCGGTCGCTTCGTTCATGCTCATGTCGGTCTCTCCTGGTCACTGGGGCCGGGCGATCTTGCGCGGCGCATCGGCAGGCAGATAAGGACCGCCGGGCGGCAAATCAGCATGCCGGATTGCCGCAGGAACGGAATGTCGCAGGGGCGCTCAGAGCTGGCCGAGGAAGGCGGGCAGATCGTCGGTATGGTGCTGGATATGCGAGCCCGCGGCCCGTTCCGGGGCGACATGCACCGTGCGCATCCCCATGGCGTGGGGAGCGGTAAGGTTGCGCGGGTCGTCCTCGAACATCGCGGCCCTGAGGGGATCGGTGCCGTCGCGTTCGAAGACCGTACGGAAGGCGTCTTCCTCCGGTTTCGGACGGTAGCCCGCGTGTTCGACGCCGTAGATCGCGTCGAAGGCCGCGTCGAGCCCGCGCGCCTTCAGCACTTGTGCCGCGTAGGGAGCGCTGCCGTTGGTGTAGACGATGCGCCGGCCCGGCAAATTGCCGATCAGCTCGGCGAGATGCGGGTCGGGCGCCAGCGCGTCGAAGGAGATGTCGTGGACCTCTTCAAGATAGGCGTCGGGGTCGATCTTGTGCTCGGCCATGAGCCCGGCGAGCGTGGTGCCGTGGAGCTGCCAGTAATGCTTGCGCAGGCGGTTGGCCTCGGTGTCGTCGACGCCGAGCACGCGCACGACGAAGGCGTTCATCCGCCGTTCGATCTGGTCGAAGAGCCGCACGGAGGGGGCGTAGAGCGTGTTGTCCAGGTCGAAGACCCAGTGCCGGACGTGGCTGAAGTGCTGTTTCACCATGGCGCGAAGCTTAATCCTCTGCGCGGTTTGCGGCAATGGGCGCATTGATCCACAGGCGCCGTTGGCGCTATCT
>NZ_JAATOS010000664.1:0-1845 GCF_011806505.1 Salipiger sp. HF18
CGCCAACATCGGCCGCGAGCGGGTGCTGCGCGACGAATACGAGCCGATGCTCAACGCCATCGTCGACTGCCCGGTGCCGACCATCGCGGCCGTGAATGGCGCGGCGGCGGGCGCGGGCGCCAACCTCGCGCTGGTGCATGACGTGGTGATCGCGACCGAGAGCGCCTTCTTCATGCAGGCCTTCACCCGCATCGGCCTCATTCCTGACGCCGGCGGCACATGGGCACTGCCACGGCAGGCGGGGCTTGCCAAGGCCATGGGCGCGGCGCTCTTCGCCGACCGCATCTCGGCGCGTCAGGCGGATGCCATGGGCATGATCTGGGAAGCGGTCCCCGATGCCGAGTTTGCCGCCGTCTGGAGGGCCCGCGCCGCGTACCTCGCCAAGGGCCCGACCGAGGCCTACGGCCGGATCAAGACGGCCATCCGTGGCGCCTTCCAGAACGATCTCGCGGGCCAGCTCGCGCTCGAATCCCGGCTGCAGGGCGAATGCGGCAAGACCCGCGACTTCAAGGAAGGCGTCGTGGCCTTCCTCGGAGAGGCCCCCGCCGCATTTCGAGGGGCGCTGAGCCCGCCGGGGCGAGCCGCGGCCAGCCCTTCCTCTGGCCCCAAATATCCCCGCCGGAGGCATCCGCCCCCCGCCGCCAGCGCAGCGCCTCCGGTCAGCAACGACCAGACCGAAACCCGAACGAAAAAGGGCCGCCCAACCGGGCGGCCCTTTCCAGGTCCGTCGAGACCGCGGATCAGCGGTTCTCGATGTCCACGTAGTCGCGCGCGGTGCTGCCGAGGTAGAGCTGACGCGGGCGGCCGATCTTGTGCTGCGGATCCGCCAGCTGTTCCTTCCACTGCGACACCCAGCCCACGGTCCGCGACAGCGCGAAGATCGGGGTGAACATCGAGGTCGGGAAGCCCATCGCCTCGAGGATGATGCCCGAATAGAAGTCGACGTTCGGGAACAGCTTCTTCTCGGAGAAGTAGTTGTCCTCCAGCGCCTGCTTCTCGAGCTCCTTCGCGGTGGCGAGGATCGGGTTGTTCTCGACGCCGAGCAGGTCGAGCACCTCGTCTGCGGACTGCTTCATCACCGTCGCGCGCGGGTCGAAGTTCTTGTAGACGCGGTGGCCGAAGCCCATCAGGCGGAACGGATCGTTCTTGTCCTTGGCGCGGGCGATGTACTCGGGGATGCGGTCGGGCGAGCCGATTTCCTTGAGCATCTCGAGGCAGGCCTGGTTGGCGCCGCCGTGTGCCGGGCCCCAGAGGCAGGCGATGCCGGCCGCGATGCAGGCGAACGGGTTCGCGCCCGAGGACGACGCCAGACGCACGGTCGAGGTCGAGGCGTTCTGCTCGTGGTCGGCGTGCAGCGTGAAGATCCGGTCCATGGCGCGGCTCAGGATCGGGTTCACCTGGTAGGGCTCGGCCGGAACGCTGAAGCACATGTGCAGGAAGGTTGCCGCGTAGCTCAGGTCGTTTCGCGGGTACACGAAGGGCTGGCCGATCGAGTACTTGTAGGCCCAGGCCGCGATGGTGGGCATCTTGGCGATCAGGCGGTGCGAGGCGATCTCGCGCTGACGCGGATCGGCGATATCGGTCGAGTCGTGGTAGAACGCCGACATGGCACCGACCACGCCCACCATGGTCGCCATCGGGTGCGCGTCACGACGGAAGCCACGGAAGAAATACTGCATCTGTTCGTGCAGCATGGTGTGGCGGGTGATGGTGTTCTCGAACTTCTCGAGTTCCTTCGCGGTCGGCAGTTCGCCGTAGAGCAGCAGATAGCAGACTTCGAGGTAGTGCGACTTTCCGGCCAGCTGGTCGATCGGGTAGCCGCGGTGCAGCAGCTCGCCCTTGTCA
>NZ_JAATOS010000665.1:0-1843 GCF_011806505.1 Salipiger sp. HF18
CGCCCGACCCGCGCTTCGCGCAACGGCGGCGCGGCTCCCCCGGCAGATCTTCCGACCCCCGGCACGGGCGCAGGCCCCTGCCCGACCGGCGGCCGCCCCGCAGCTTCCTGACGACCGGAGCCCCTCCAGCATGCAGCCTGAAATCACCATCGAGAGCGTGGGCGACCCCAAGCCCTGGGCCCGTGAGGGCGTACGCCTGACCGGCGCCGCGTGGTTCGCCACGCTGGTCCTGTCCAGCGCCGGCCTTGCGATCATCCTCAACCAGATCTTCAACCTTCAGGTCTTCGGGTTCCGGCCGATCAGCACGTCCTACTACTACATCATCGTCGGGCTCTTCATGCCGGTCGCGTTCCTCACCTCTCCCGCCCGCGAGGCCGACACGGAGCGGGTGCGCTGGTACGACTGGGTGCTGGCGGCGGCGGCCTTCGGCGTCTGCATGTATTTCGCCGCCCACACCGACGAGATCCTCAACCGCGGCTGGGAATTCCAGGCGCCGCTGCCCGTGGTGCTGCAGGCCGGCGCGCTGGTGCTGCTCTCGCTCGAGGCGGTGCGCCGCTGCGCCGGGCTGCCGCTCTTCATCATCTGCGCCATCTTCGCGGCCTTCCCGCTTTATACCGGCTACCTGCCGGGCTTCCTCTGGGGCGTGCAGATGTCGCTGCCCGAAACCGTCCTGAGCCACTCGCTCGGCGTCGAGAGCATCATCGGCATCCCGATCCGGGTGATCGCCGACCTGCTCATCGGCTTCATCGTGTTCGGCGTGGCGCTCACCGTCTCGGGCGGCGGCACCTTCTTCATGGACCTCGCCTCGGCGCTGATGGGCCACGCCCGCGGCGGCCCGGCCAAGGTCGCGATCCTGTCCTCGGGCTTCTTCGGCTCGCTGTCGGGCAGCGTGATCTCGAACGTCATCTCCACCGGCTCGATGACCATCCCCACCATGAAGCGCTGCGGCTACCCGGCGGCCTATGCCGGCGCGGTGGAAAGCTGCGCCTCGACCGGGGGCGCGCTGATGCCGCCGGTGATGGGCTCGGTCGCCTTCGTCATGGCCTCGTTCATGAACGTGCCCTACGCCGAGATCATGGTCGCGGCCACCGTGCCCGCCCTGCTCTTCTACCTCGTGCTGCTGATCCAGACCGACTGCTACGCCGCGCGCAACGGGCTCAAGGGCCTGCCCCGCGACCAGCTTCCGAAGGTCTGGAAGGTGCTGCGCTCGGGCTGGGTCTACCTGATCAGCCTCGCGGTGCTGATGGCGATCCGTCTGGCCCCCAATGCCGAGGCCAGGGCGACCTTCTACGCCGCCGTGCTGCTGGTCCTCACCGCGCTCTTCCGGGCCCGCAAGGACAACATGCTCCGCCCCCTGCTCGACATGGTGATGGAGACCGGCGCCACCATCGGCATGCTGGTGGGCGTGCTCGCCGGGGTCGGCATGGTGGTCGGCGCACTGGCGATCACCGGGGTCGGCAACGCCTTCAGCCGCGAGCTGCTGCAATACGCCGGCGGCAACCCGTACCTGCTGCTGGTCTTCGGCGCACTGACGAGCTTCATCCTCGGCATGGGGATGACGGTCTCGGCCTGCTACATCTTCCTTGCGGTGGTGCTTGCCCCCGCACTGGTGCAGGGCGGCTTCAGCCAGATGGCCAGCCACCTCTTCATCCTCTACTGGGCGATGCTCTCCTATATCACGCCGCCCGTGGCCATGGCCGCCGTCGCGGCCTCGTCGATCGCCAAGGCACCGGCCATGCGCACCGGGGTGACCGCGATGCGGCTCGGCGCCATCCTCTTCGTGCTGCCGTTCCTCTTCGTGCTGCAACCGAGCCTGATCCTCGAGGGCGCGCCCGGCGAGATC
>NZ_JAATOS010000666.1:0-1842 GCF_011806505.1 Salipiger sp. HF18
GACCTGCTGCGCGCCGCCGAGACCCTGCCGCTGGATCCCCGCGACGAGCAGACCCGACGCGATTTCCTCGGCCGCCTCGAGCAGCACAGCTGGAGCGGGCCCGAGCTCAACGATTTCGAGGTCGGACTGGCGCTCGAGATCGACATCTTCTTCCACGTGATCCGGCAATATGTTCCGGAAGAGGCTTTCGCCGGCTGGTGAGGTCGGGGGGAGATCCGGGGGACCGGGGCGTCGGGTCCGGGCTGCGTGTTGCGGGTTTCGTGGTGAGGACCGCGTAGACGGGTGGGGGCGCTGCCCCCTCTTGGCCTGCGGCCAATTCACCCCCGGAGTTTATCTGGCAAGATGAAGGGCGGGGCCTCGTGACGGGGCGGTTGGCGCGTGCGTCTGTCGGGACGGGGGGTGAGGGTGTGCGGCGAAGGGCTCTGCCGGTGGTGCGCTCAGGCGCTCGTGGCGTTGCGGCGGAGCCAGCCGTGGGCAAAGGCGAGCTTGTCGCGGACGCCCTGGGTCAGCACGAAGGGGTAGAGGTCTGGCAGGTCCATGGCGCGGTTGACGTGGTTGATCGCGATGGCAAGGTCGATGGCCATGGTGATCTCGTGCTCGGTGTCGCCCGAAGCATAGGCGTCATGGCCGGGCTCGGGGCCGTCGGGCAGCGCCAGTTGCGCGGCGGCGGCGCTGTCCACCAGGTCGATCAGGTGCAGCAGGTGGGCGATGGTCTCGGCCCAGTCCTCGTGTGGGTGCGCGGTGGCGTAGCTGGTGATGTGGTCGTTATCCGCCGGTTTCGGCGCCTCGTAATGCCGTTGCAGCGCCGCGCCGTAATCCTCGCGTTCGTCGCCGAAGAGGGCGCGGAAGGCTTCTGAGAAGGCCGGGTCCTCGGAGAGGCGCAGGAACAGGAAATGCGCGGTCTCGTGGCGCATGTGGCCGAGCATGGTTCGGTAGAGCTCGCCCAGCTCTTCCTGCCGTTCGGCCAGCACCGCCTCGCTAGCCTCGGTGACGTTGATGGTGATCAGCCCGTCCGCGTGACCCATCACGATGTCGGCCTCGCCCGAGGCGGTGTTCTCGGAGAGCAGCCGGAACACCGGGCGCGCGCCGGGATCGTCGGGGGTGAACCAGCCCCAGCGGATCAGGTTCGCGAGCATCCAGCGCTTGGCCAGTTCCGAGGTCTCCCACAGCGGCCGGTTGCCGTCCTCGCGCAGGTCGGGGAGGGTCTCGGTCATGGCACAGGAGCGGCAGAGCCCGCCGGTTTCTGCGGTCCAGTTACAGCCGATCACTTCGCGGTTGGCACAGGGTTCAGCCTCGGCCTCGGCCAGCGGCAGCATCACCTGCGCGTCGGGGGCGAAGACGACCTGCTGTCCGCAGGTGCAGCCGGTGTTGTGGAAGTAGAGCGATGCGCCGCAGGCGGGGCAGCGGAAGATCTGCATTCTCGTGGGTCCTCGTCCGTGACACTGCAACCCAAACACCGGCCGGTGGCGGCGGGTTCCATCGGCGGGGCCGGGACCAGTTTGGCGGGAAACGCCGGCGGCGCAAGTCCGCGGTCGCGCGGGCGCTGCGTCTCGGGAGGGGATTACTCGGTGTCGGTGCCGCGCAGGGCGAGGATCGCGAAGATCCCGAGCACCGCCAGCCCGGCCACCGCGATGTTGAACGGCGAGGAGTTGGCGACGATCACACCCACCAGCGCCCAGATCACCGTGATGCCGTAGAGCGGCGCGCGGTGCAGGCGGTACTGGATCACCAGCGCGATGGCGAGGGCGATGGCGAGCCCCACCAGTGCGGCGGGCGTGGGGGGGAGCAGCCCCGAGGCGGCGGGGAGCAGGCCGGTGGGGACCCAGGGCGCCGCCGGGGGGC
>NZ_JAATOS010000667.1:0-1837 GCF_011806505.1 Salipiger sp. HF18
CAGCCAGTCGCCGCGGCTGTCGCATGCGGGCCCGGGCGACATCTCGTGATCGCGCCAGTCGTCCATCGGCGCCGCGCCGACGATCCTCCGCCCCGCGATCATGCCATCGATCATCGCGCGTCGGTCCTCCTCGGTGGCAAGGAAGTTCGGGCGGATCGCGGGCTGGTCGTCGATCCGGGGGGTCAGCGCGTGGATGCTGCCGCGGCTCTCGGGGCGCAGTTGGGTCACGCCGAGCGTCATTCCCGGCTTCCGCTCGAGCTTGCGTTCGGCGGCGTTGGCGTAGCTCGCGTGCATGAAGAAAAACTGCACGTCCGGCCCCGCCAGCCCCTCGCGGCTCCGGATGAAGCCATGCACCAGCCCGGTGCCGTAGGTCAGAATGCCCCGTCGCGCGAGCGCGTAGCGCAGGACTTCGCGCACGAGGCGCGGGCCGCGGCTGAGCTCGTTCAGCGTCTCGGGACGGCGCACGCGCCAGTTCATTCGGGTGCAGAAATGGTCCGAGTAGTTCTCGCCCACCTGCGGCGCGTCCACGACCGTGTCGATGCCCAGCCCCCGCAGGCGTTGCGGGTCGCCGATGCCTGAAAGCTCGAGCAGCTGCGGGCTCTGCACCGCGCCGGCGCTGAGGATCACCTCGCGCGCGGCCCCGATGACGCGCTCGCCGGCCCCGTCGCGGACCCTGACGCCGGTCGCCCTGCCCTCGGCCGTCTCGATCCGGGTGACGCGCAGCCCGGTACGGATGCAGAGGTTCGGGCGGTTGCGCACCGGGGCGAGATAGGCGGCATAGGCGCTGGCGCGGCGGCCGTTGCGCTGGTTCACCTGGTACCAGCCGACACCGTCCTGCACCGCGCCGTTGTAGTCGGGGTTGCGCCGGTGGCCAGAGGCCTCGGCGGCGGCAAGGAAGGCCTCGCCGATAGCGGGCCGTTCCTGCACTTCGCAGAGGTCCAGCGGGCCTGCGTGGCCGCGCGCGCCATCCGGGTCGGGGCCCGCGTAGTTCTCGAGGCGACGGAACACCGGCTCCACCGCGTCCCAGCTCCACCCGGTGCAGCCGCTCTGGGCCCAGCTGGCCACGCACGTAGATCATGCCGTTGATCAGGGTCGAGCCGCCAAGGCCCTTGCCGCGCGGAATGGCGATCTCGCGGTTGCCGGTGGCCTCCTCCGGGGTCGAGGTGAAGCGCCAGTTGAACTTCGGGTTGGTCAGGAGCTTGTAGAACCCCGCCGGGATCGGAATCCACGGGCTGAGCGGGCGCCGCCCCGCCTCGATCAGCAGCACCCGGTGGCGCGGGTCCTCGGACAGGCGGTTGGCCAGCACGCACCCCGCGGTGCCGCCCCCAACGATGATGAAGTCAAAGCGTTCGGACATGGCTCAGGCCGCAGCCCCTGCGAACGACCGTGCAAGATGACGGCCGCTCATGCGATGGCGCCCATGTGCCGGGCCATGAGCTCGATCTGGCAACGCAGCATCGGCAGACCGGGATGCACCGTCGCGCCCCGCGCCCGCGCCTCGGCCAGGAGCGGCGTCTCGGCGGGCTCCATGATGGCCTCGGCCACCACCTGCCCCGCGTGCAGCGCCTCGACCGGCAGCGGCAACGGATCGCCCGCGCGGAGCCCCGCCGAGGTGGCGTTGGCGATGAGGTCGTAGCCGCCGACATCGCCCGCCGTGCCAGTGCCGCTTGTGGCGCAGGAGGGATAGGCCGCAGCCACCCGCGCCGCCAGATCCTCGGCCCTGGCTGCCGTGCGGTTGAGGATGGTGAGCGCCTCTGCCCCCGCTTCGGCCAGGGCGAAGGCGATGGCCGAGGCCGCCCCGCCCGCGCCCGCCAGCAGGATGCGGCGGCCCGACGGG
>NZ_JAATOS010000668.1:0-1829 GCF_011806505.1 Salipiger sp. HF18
GCTGGGCAAGACCAGCTTCCGCCGCCCGGTGCTGGCGGATGCGGTGTGCAATGCCAAGGCCGGCTGCCTCTACCCCAACAACGGCCGGATGCTGGTCGAGGCCCGCGCCCGCGGCTTCTCGAACGCGCTGGTGACCGATGCCATGGGCAACGTCGCCGAAAGCGCAACCGCCAACATCTTCATGGCCCGGGACGGCGAGCTCTTCACGCCGATCGCCAACGGCACCTTCCTGTCGGGCATCACCCGCGCCCGGCACATCGCGAACTTCCGCGCCGACGGCGTGAAGGTGCACGAGGCGGTGCTGACCTACGCCGATTTCGAGGCCGCCGACGAGGTGTTCCTGTCGGGCAACCTCAACAAGGTCACGCCCGTGTCCGGTTTCGAGGACACATCCTACCAGATCGGCCCGCTCACCCGCCGGGCGCGCGAGCTCTACTGGGACTGGGCCGTCAGCGAGGGCTGAGGCCCGCGCGCGGCGGGGGAGAGCGCTTCAACCTGCGGCGGAATGTCCGCTGTTGCCACTACCGGTGCGCTGCGACATGATCGCGCCGGAAGGAGATCCCCGATGCGCAAGTTCCTCGTCGTCCTCGACGACAGCCGCGAGTGCCTGAATGCCATGCGCTTTGCCGCGATGCGCGCTGCCAAGACCAAGGGCGGCGTCACCATCCTCTCGGTGATCCCCCCCGATGAGTTCAACCACTGGATCGGCGTCGGCGACATCATGCGCGAGGAAGCACGCGAGCGCATCCACGCCCATTACGAGGTCTTCGCCAAGTGGATGCGGGACCGTCACGATGTCGATCCCGAGCTGGTCATCCGCGAGGGCGACGTGGTGAACGAGATCCTCGGCCAGGTGAAGGCCGACGAGGACATCGGGGTGCTCGTGCTGGGCGCGGCTTCGGGCAAGAAGGGGCCGGGCCCGCTGGTGAGCCAGCTCAGCCGCGGCTCGGGCAGCCTGCCGATCCCGGTCACCATCGTGCCGGGAGACCTCTCGAAGGAACGGCTCGAAGAGATCACCTGAGCCGGGGCGGGCGCGGTTTTCGCATCGTGTCCGTTTTTAGAACGGTTCCAAATCTTGACGCTCGCCGAACGGGGGCGCATATATGGTCAGCCCGCAGAAAGGTACCTCGCAGATGTTCATTCAGACCGAATCCACCCCCAATCCCGCGACGCTGAAGTTTCTGCCCGGTCAGGCGGTGCTCGGTGCCGGGACCGCAGATTTTCCGAACGCCGACGGCGCCGATGCCTCGCCGCTGGCCAGGCGCCTGTTCTCGGTGACCGGCGTCACCGGCGTGTTCCTCGGCAGCGATTTCGTCACCGTGACCAAGGATGACGGCGCCGACTGGGATCACGTGAAGCCCGCCGTGCTGGGCGCGATCATGGAGCATTTCCAGTCCGGCGACCCGGTGATGGCAGGCGAGGGCGGATCCTCCGGCCACGCTGCCTTCGACGGTGAGGACAAGGAAATCGTCGGCCAGATCAAGGAGTTGCTCGACAGCCGCGTGCGTCCCGCCGTGGCCCAGGACGGTGGCGACATCACCTTCCACGGCTTCGAGCGCGGCGTCGTCTATCTTCACATGCAGGGCGCCTGCGCCGGTTGCCCGTCGTCGACCCTGACGCTGAAGATGGGCATCGAGAACCTGCTCCGCCACTACATCCCCGAAGTCACCGAAGTGCGTCCCGTCGCCTGACGGCGGCGCCTTCGTTCCGACCGGCGGCGCGCGGCTCCCGCTGCGCGCCGGCGCCCTGATGGCATGACCGACACCGTTCTCGCGTTCGACACCGCGTTCTCCAGCGTTTCCGCCTGCCTGCTGCAAGAGGGCCGGGTC
>NZ_JAATOS010000669.1:0-1829 GCF_011806505.1 Salipiger sp. HF18
GGGGCGTCGTGATTGCCACGCATCGCGTGGCGCGCATCGTGACAGCCGTGTGCCGCCGGGGGGCGGTCTCCAGAATGCCACGCGCTGCCGGGCGCGCCAGACTGCACGCGCTGCCGGCCGCAACGTATCGAGACATGAAAAAAGGGCGGTGCCTTCCGGTCACCGCCCTTCGTGTTTTCAGCCTGAGCACTTCGGCCCGAGCGAACGCGGGCGCCCCTCGAGGGCAGCCCGCGCAGCACTCAGCGCAGGATCGACTTGCCGGCGAAGACCGCCACGTCGCCCAGCATCTCCTCGATGCGGATCAGCTGGTTGTACTTGGCAAGCCGGTCGGAACGCGCCAGCGAGCCTGTCTTGATCTGGCCGCAGTTGGTGGCGACAGCGAGGTCGGCGATGGTGGCGTCCTCGGTTTCGCCCGAGCGGTGCGACATCACGTTGGTGTAGCGCGCGCGGTGGGCCATATCGACGGCCTTCAGCGTTTCCGACAGCGAGCCGATCTGGTTGACCTTCACCAGCATCGAGTTGGCGACGCCCTGCTCGATGCCCATGGAGAGGCGCGCGGGATTGGTGACGAAGAGGTCGTCGCCCACCAGCTGTACCTTGTCGCCGAGCGTGTCGGTCAGGATCTTCCAGCCTTCCCAGTCATCCTCGGCGCAGCCATCCTCGATCGACAGGATCGGGTAGTCGGCGCAGAGCTTCTCGAGATAGGCGACGTTCTCGGCGGAGGTGAGAGAGAGGCCTTCGCCCTTCATCTCGTACTTGCCGTCCTTGAAGTACTCGGTCGAGGCGGCGTCGAGCGCGAGCATGATGTCGTCGCCCGGGGTGTAGCCGGCCTTCTCGATGGACTTCAGGATGAAGTCGAGCGCGTCACGGGTCGACG
Organism: Salipiger sp. HF18; assembly: GCF_011806505.1. Classification (NCBI taxonomy): domain Bacteria; kingdom Pseudomonadati; phylum Pseudomonadota; class Alphaproteobacteria; order Rhodobacterales; family Roseobacteraceae; genus Salipiger; species Salipiger sp. HF18. The sequence goes on from NZ_JAATOS010000669.1 coordinate 878, forward strand.
CGAGCTCGGGGGCGAAGCCGCCCTCGTCGCCGAGACCGGTGGACATGCCCGCGGCCGAGAGCTCTTTCTTGAGGGTGTGGAACACCTCGGAGCCCATGCGCACGGCTTCGCGGATGTTCTCCGCGGCGACCGGCATGATCATGAATTCCTGGATGTCGATCGGGTTGTCCGCGTGCTCTCCGCCGTTGATGATGTTCATCATCGGCACGGGCAGGACGCGGGCCGCGGTGCCGCCGACGTAGCGGTAAAGCGGCTGGCCGCAGTACTCGGCAGCGGCCTTCGCGGTTGCGAGCGACACGCCGAGGATGGCGTTGGCGCCGAGGCGGCCCTTGTTGTCGGTGCCGTCGAGCTCGATCATGGCGCCGTCGATGGCTTCCTGCTCGGTGGCGTCGAAGCCGACCAGCGCTTCGGCGATCTCGCCGTTGACCGCGGCCACGGCCTCAAGCACGCCCTTGCCCATGTAGCGGTCCTTGTCGCCGTCGCGGCGCTCGTGCGCCTCGTGCACGCCGGTCGAGGCGCCCGAGGGTACGGCGGCGCGGCCCATCGAGCCGTCTTCCAGGGTGACGTCGACTTCGACCGTGGGGTTGCCGCGGCTGTCGAGGATCTCGCGGGCGTGAATGTCGATGATGGTGCTCATGGGGTCCGTTCCTCGCCTCCAGAGTGGGTTCGTTGGAGCTATAGCAGGCGAGGGACGATTGTAAACGCGCGCTCGCGCTAACACGCCGCATTCGCACGATGTAGCGCTAACATCGCGCAGCGGAAACGCGCCATCGGGGCAGGAGGGGCGGCCCGCGGTTTTGCCTTGTGCCGCGCTGCAGCTATGTTGCCGCGAAAGGACAATCAACAACGCAGTCAGACACCGGGGCCAGTTGGAGGAGGCGCGCCCGGGGCCAGGAGCTTTTGCATGGAAGAAGAGCTGAACCAGATCGAGCAGCAGGTGGCCGAGATCACC
>NZ_JAATOS010000670.1:0-1823 GCF_011806505.1 Salipiger sp. HF18
TCCGGCAGGTCGCCGAGATCGCGGCCCTTGGCCGAGGCGTTTGCGTCGAAGACGGGGAGGGAACGGGGAAAGGCGGTCGTCATGGGGTCCTCACAGGCGAATGTCCCAATGACATAGGGCTCGGGGTGGGGGCATGGCAACCTCTGGCACCGGAATCGCCTGTTTCGGGGCACATCGGGCCGCATCGGGCGGGGTCCGGGCAGTTACGACGGAAGTATCGCCACCGCCGGCCGGGAAAGCCGTGGATCGCTCGCGGGAATTGGCTAAGCTCGGGGAAGGGCCCGCCTGGGAGGGGACGGTGCCAGCATTTTTTCAATGGTCGGAGGGGAATTGAACAATGTCACATGCACCATTTCTATTCGGAGCAGGCGGGATCATCCTGGGATTCATCGGCGGCATCGCCATCGGCAGTGCCACCAGTGGGAGCCGCATCAACGAGGCGGTGGCCGACGCGCTGGCGCCGGGCCGGGAGGCCGCCCAGCAGGCCGCATCGACCCAGCAGGAGGCGCTCGCGGCGCTGTCCGAGCGGATCGGCGCGCTGGAGGCTCGTCTCGCCGAGTCCTCGGGCAGCGACGATCTCGCCGCCAGGCTGGGCGAGCGCATGGAGGCGATGAAGGCCGAGATGGCCTCGCGCATGGAGGCGATGTCGGACAGCGCCAAAACCCAGGCGGACACGCTGCGCTCGGCGCTGTCGGAGCTTTCGGGCGGGATGCAGGAGGCGGCGCAGATGGCCGCCGCGGCGGTGGCCGCCAAGGCCGGGGGCAGCGGCGCAGGCGAGGCCGCGGGCGGCATGACGGTGACCGAACCGCTGGCGGTGGGGCAGACCGCGATGTTCGCCGATGGCGCGGTGCGGGCCTTCGTCGCACGGCTCGACGGGCAGGGCGGCGCGGTGCGGCTGGTGGTGAACGGCACCACGGCCGAGCTGGGCTCGGGCGGCACGGCGCGGGTGCCGCAGGGCGAGGGCAGCTGTTCGGTCTCGGTCCTGGGGCTGAGTGACGGCAAGGTCACGCTGGGCTCGGATTGCGGCAGCGCGCCGGAGGTCGGGGGCGATGCCGCCGGGGCCGAGGGCGATGCCGCAGGGGCCGAGGGCGATGCCGCAGGGGCCGGGGCAGAGGCCGCCGGGGCCGGGGCAGAGACCTCCGGGGCCGGGGCAGAGGCCGCCGGGGCCGGGGCAGAGGAAGCAGGGGCCGCAGGCGGCGGCGAGGCCGGGGGCGAGACGGCAGCGCCCGAGAACGGCACCCGCCCGGGCGCGGTGGCGGTGCTGGCGGACGGCAAGCTGCGGGTCTTCGTGTCGGGCGTGGCGTCCGACGGCAGCTCGGCGCGGATCGCGGTGAACGGGGTGCAGACCCAGACCGTCGAGCCCGGCGCCTCGGTCGAGGTCAAGGCGGGCGACGCCGCCTGCACCCTCACGGTGACCGGGATCGGCGGTGGCATGGTCGGCCTCGAGGCCTCCTGCGGCTGACGTCCCGACCGGACGGCGCGCCGCAACGGCGCGTCTTTGCTGTGTTCGGTGTCATGGTGGCGGGCGCGTTCTCCGTGTGCCCGTTGGCCTCGCGGCGGATGGCGGCAGGTTGCCCTTGAGGGTGTCTCTTGGGCAATCACCCCCACGCGGCGAGCAGGTCGCGCAGGTCGGCCAGCGTGTTGGCCTCCTGCGCGGGCTTGTCGCGGCGCCAGCGGGCCATGCGGGGGAAGCGCAGGGCGAGGCCCGACTTGTGGCGGGGGCTCGGGTGGAGGGCCCCGCAGGGGGTTTTGAAGACCAGCCCGGGGCGCACCCGCCGCACCCGGCCGGAAAGCTGCAGCGGGGTGCGGGGCACCCCGCCGGG
>NZ_JAATOS010000671.1:0-1821 GCF_011806505.1 Salipiger sp. HF18
GGTTACCTGCTGTACCCGCTGGCCGGCGCCGTCGGCATGAGCAAGGGGCTTCTGACGGCGCTGGCGGTGCCGCCGGTGGTGCTGGCGGTCTGGCTCGGGCTGCGGCGGATCCGCAGGTCGGTCACCAAGGAGGGCGGCCACTGAGAGCCATCCCGCGCGTGGCTCAGTAGCGGTAGCCGAGGTCGGCCTCGAGCGCGAGGTCGAGCTCGCCGCGCATGAAGGTCGTGTCGTCGCCCGGCATGTGCATGGGCGTCTCGGGGCGCGTCTCGACCGATGGCAGGAACCTCGAGCCGAGGCGCTTGACCACCGGGCGGTAGCCTTCGGGCGAGGGGGTGAGCGAGAGCCGCTTCTCGAGTTCGGCGAGGAAGGCGCGGGGCGCGCTCTGCACCGCTTCGAACCGGCAGAACACCAGCGAGCAGCCACGGTTGAAGAAGCCCAGCAGCCCCTGCATCTTGGTGCGGCGCAGGGCGAAGAGATTGGCGTAGGGCGCCCCGCTGAGCGGGTGCCGGTCGAGCTGCAGCGCCGCGCCGCGCCCGCCCATGGTCTTGAGCTGCGGGAAGGAGCGCTCGCGGTCGGCGATGGTGGCCCACTCCTCGCGGATGAACTCTGAGAAGCCGAGGCGCTGCATCTCGGGCGGGCAATGCCACGGCTTCTCGTGCATCGAGCGCGCCCAGTCGCCGGCGTGGCGCACGACGCAGACGATGGCCATGTCCTCCGGGATGGCGGCCATATGCGGCAGGCCGTGTTTCCAGCCCAGCCCCTCGGACGGCGCGAGCGCGGTGTTCCGCCCCAGCAGGCGCTTGACGAAATTGGTGCCAGAGGACCGCTCGCCGAACACCTGGTAACGGGTGATCCGGTGGCCGGTCAGGGAAAACTGCCAGCCGGTGTCAAGGAAGTCCTGCGCGATCATCTGGCCTCTGGTCTGGGTCGGATCCGGTACGGGTGGCGGACGGACGGCCTGCCCGCAACGTTACGCCCGCCCCGGAAGATTGGCGATTCTCATTCGTGAGGGGGCGCTGTAAGCTATTGCGAAACCGCGTCAAGAACAGGTGAAGCGCAGATAAAAATCAGTGGCCGCGGCCGTGCCGCTGGTGCGCGACGACGCGTTCTTCCACGAGACATGGGGGCACCACAACGGCACGGCGCCGGGGCGCGAGAACTGCCAAGTGATCCGTCACGGGCGCATCGCGGACGTTCAGCGGCTGGCCGCGGGCTGCACTGTCATCGGCATCCCGGGCGAGGCGCACAGGAGCTTCGACATGAAGCGCCGTCGGCTGCTCAGACGGCGGGGTGACCGGGCTGCGGGGCTATGATGCGCAGGTCATCGTGGGGGATGGCGACGCGCTGGTGGTGCTGAACCCGGCGGAGGGCATGTTGCTGGTCGACTGGCTGGCCGGACAGCCGTCGCGGCGGGGGCTGACGGCACGGGCCTCGAGGGCATTCACCGCATCGACCGCGAGACGGAGCCGCTGGCGGGGGGGGGGGCGGGGCCGCGGGGGCGCGTCGCGCCGCAGTAGTCCAGGCCCTGCGTGCTGTCGCTCGGCCCCAGGATCTCGCGCGGGGAGGGCATGTCACCCGGGCCTCGAAGCTCTTCAAGCCGGGTCGGCTGCACCTCTTCCACCTCAGGTGCTGCGACTTCGGGCTCTGCGTCGAGACGATGAACCGGCGCAACGCGGTCTCGTACCTCGGGACGTCCGGAAGGATCAGGCCCTGCCGAGCGAACGGTCTGCGTCAGAACGCCTTCGACGACACGAAGGCGACCGAGGTGATCTGGGTGGGCATGGCCTGCCGGACGCCCTCGGAGGTCGCGGCGAGGAACCC
>NZ_JAATOS010000067.1:0-14764 GCF_011806505.1 Salipiger sp. HF18
CGTCGAGCAGCTTGGCGCGGATGATGCAGCCGGCCCGCCAGACCTCGGCGACGCGGGCGAAGTCGAGCTCCCAGGCGAATTCCTCCGAGGCGGCGGCAAGGATGCGGAAGCCCTGCGCATATTCCAGCACCCGCGCCGAAAGAAGCGCCGTCTCCAGCAGCTCCGGATCGAGCTCCAGCGTCTCGCGCCCATCGCCGAACGCGTCGCCCAGGGCACTGCGCAGATCCTTCTCGGAGGACCACGCCCGCGCCGCCACGGCGCCCTCGATCATGGTGGCGGACTGGCCGAGCCGCACGGCCTCGATCGCAGTCCAGCGCCCGGTGCCTTTCTGCCCGGCGACGTCGAGGATCGCATCCACCATGACGCCGTCGCCAAGCGGATCCTGCGCCCGCAGCACCTTGGCAGTGATCTCGTAGAGGTAGCTGCCGAGAGGGCCGTCGTTCCAGGCCTCGAAACGGTCCGCGACCTGCTCCGGCGACAGGCCCGTGCCATGGCGCAGCAGGTCATAGACCTCGGCGATCATCTGCATGTCGGCGTATTCGATGCCGTTGTGCACGGTCTTGACGAAATGCCCGGCGCCGTCGGGGCCCATGCGGCCGACGCAAGGGTCCTCGCCGAAACGCGCGGCGATGGGCTCGAGCAGCGGCTGCAGCCCCGCCCAGCTTTCCTCGGAGCCGCCGAACATCATCGAGGGTCCATGGCGCGCGCCGTCCTCGCCGCCCGAGACGCCAAGACCCACGAAATGCATGCCATGCTCGGCAAGACGTGCAGCGCGGCGGCGGGTGTCGTGGAAATCCGCGTTGCCCGCATCAATCACCGTGTCGCCCGCGTCGAGCAGCGTAATGACCTCGTCGAGCAGCGCATCGAGCGGCCCGGTCGAGGGGATCATCGCCAGCAGCAGGCGCGGCCTCGGCAGCGCCGCCACCAGCGCCGGCAGATCGGGCGCCGTGGTGACATCGCCGGCGAGCGGCTCGGCGCGCTGCGCGAAGGCTCCGATCGGCTCGTCGCTGCGGTTCGAGACCGCAATCGGCACGCCCTTTTCCGCCATGTTCAGCGCCAGTGCCGAGCCCATCGTGCCCAGCCCGTAAATCCCGATCCGAGGTGCCGCCATCACTGTCTCCCGTGTTCAGCCACGGAGAAATGGTAGCGGCAACAGGCGCGGGAGCAATGCGCCCCTCTGCACAGCCACGGTGCGGCGGCTCGGGGCACGGCTCCCCTCGTTCATCTTGCCCCTAAACTCCGGGGAGCGCGAGGGGCTGGCCCCTCGCAGGCCCGGCGCCGGCCACACGGGCGCCGCCGGGGCACAGGCGCTCAGCCCTCCACGCACCAGCGCATGATCGCCTTCTGGGCGTGCAGCCGGTTCTCGGCCTCGTCCCAGATCACCGATTGCGGGCCATCCATGACCTCGGAGGTCACTTCCTCGCCGCGGTGCGCCGGCAGGCAGTGCATGAAGAGCGCATCCTTGCCCGCGGCCTCCATCAGCGCCTCGTTGACCTGGTAGGGGCGCAGCATGTTGTGGCGCCGCTCGCGGGCGGATTGCGCGTCGTGCATCGACACCCAGGTGTCCGCCACCACCAGATCCGCGCCCTCGACCGCCTTGAACGGATCACGCTCGATGGTGACCGCGGCGCCCGCCTGCCGGGCGAGCCCAACGAACTCCATCTCGGGGTCGAGCTGGACCGGGCCGGTGAAGGTCAGATCGAAACCGAACTGCCCGGCGGCGTGCAGGAACGAGGCGCAGACGTTGTTGCCGTCGCCGCACCAGACCACCTTCTTGCCCTCGATCGGGCCGCGGTGCTCTTCGAAGGTCATCACGTCGGCCATGATCTGGCAGGGGTGGGTGCGGTCCGTCAGGCCGTTGATCACCGGCACCGAGGCGTATTCCGCCATCTCGATCAGAACGCTCTCGTCGAAGGTCCGGATCATGATCATGTCGACGAAACGCGACATCACGCGGGCGGTGTCGGCGATGGTCTCGCCGTGGCCGAGCTGCATGTCGCTGCCCGAGAGCACCATGGTCCGGCCGCCCATCTGGCGCACCCCCACGTCGAACGAGGTGCGGGTCCGGGTCGAGGGCTTCTCGAAGATCAGCGCGACCATGTGGTCCTTGAGCGGCAGATCGTCGTCGAGCGCCGCCCGGCGCCGGCCGGTGCGGGCGTTCTTGATGTCCTTGGCGCTGTCGATGATCGACCTGAGCGCCGCCTTGTCGGTTTTGTGGATGTCGAGGAAATGGTTCATTCTATTGTTCTTCTTGTCTGGCGGGGCGGAGGGGCGCTGCCCCTCTGGGCGCTTCGCGCCCATTCACCCCGGAGTTTTCTCGGCAAGATGAAGGACCGGGTCAGGCCGCTTCGAGCGAGGCCGCGGCGAGATCGAGGCGCGTGACGGCCTCGGCGATCTCGTCGTCGGAGATGGTCAGGGCGGGAAGCAGGCGCACCACGTTGTCGGCGGCGGGCACGGTGATCACCAGCGCGTTGTAGCCGGCCTTCACCAGGTCCGCGGGCGCGATCCTGCACTTGAGCCCGATCATCAGGCCCGAGCCACGGACCTCCTCGAAGACCTCCGGATGAGCCGCGACCAGCCCCTCGAGCTTCTGGCGCAGGAGGCCCGCCTTGCGGTTGACCTCGGCGAGGAACTCGGGATCGGCGACGTGGTCCATCACCGCGCAGCCGACGGCACAGCCCAGCGGGTTGCCGCCGTAGGTCGAGCCGTGAGTGCCCACGGTCATGCCCGAAGCGGCCTCTTCGGTGGCCAGCACCGCGCCCAGCGGGAAGCCCCCGCCGATGCCCTTGGCGACCATCATGATGTCCGGGGTGACCCCGGCCCATTCATGCGCGAAGAGACGCCCCGTGCGACCCATGCCGCACTGCACCTCGTCGAGGATCAGCAGGCAGCCCTTGTCGTCGCAGAGCGCGCGCAGGGCCTTCAGCTCGTCGTCGGGCATCGGGCGGATGCCGCCTTCGCCCTGCACCGGCTCGATCAGCACGGCGGCGGTGTTTTCGTCGATGGCGGCCTCGAGCCCGGCCATGTCGCGCCACTCTAGGTGCTTGAAACCGGGCAGCAGCGGGCCGAAGCCCTTGACCATCTTCTCGGACCCGGCGGCGGCGATGCCCGCCGAGGAGCGGCCGTGGAACGAGCCCGAGAAGGCGATGATGTCGGTCTTGTCGGGCTGGCCCTTCTCGTACCAGTACTTGCGCGCCATCTTCACCGCGAGCTCGCAGGCCTCGGTGCCGGAGTTGGTGAAGAACACGGTGTCGGCGAAGCTCGACGCGACCAGCTTGTCGGCCAGCGCCTGCTGCTGCGGGATCTCGTAGAGGTTCGACACGTGCCAGAGGTTCTGCGCCTGGTCGGTCAGCGCCTTGACCAGCGCGGGATGGGCGTGGCCGAGCGCGTTCACCGCGATGCCGCTGCCGAGATCGAGAAAGCGTCGGCCGTCCTCCTCCACGAGCCAGGAGCCTTCGCCCTTCACGAAGTGCAGGGGAGCGCGGGAATAGGTCGGCAGGACGGACGGGATCATCAGCATATCCTCGGTGAATGAGGCCCGATTGGTGCCAAGGGCATGGGGCCAAGTCAAGTTTGCAGGGATGGTTTGGGGGTGTTGGACGGGCGACCGGAACGATCCGGCGTGCGACAAAGCGCCTTCCCGGATCGGGGAGGCGTCTGGAAGAGCGTTCAGGCTCGTCGGATTCGGGTCGCGTGCGTCATGGTTGCGCTGATAGCGGGGTTTGGCCGTCGCGCAAAGGGTTTTCTTGACCGGGGGTCGGGAGGGCGGCTCAGCAGAACGGATCGTCGGGGTAGCCCACGCCGGTGAGGTAGAGCCCGTCGGGCGGACAGACCGGCCCGCAGGCGGCGCGGTCGCGGGCCTCGAGCGCGTGCTTCACGTCCTCGGGCGCCCAGGATCCTGCCCCCACCCGTTCCAGCGTGCCGACGATGGAGCGGACCTGGTTGTGCAGGAAGCTGCGGGCACGCAGGTGGAAGCGATACTCGGGGCCGGCGCCGGTATCGCATTCCTCGATGCGGATCTCGTCCAAGGTCTTCACCGGCGAGGCCGCCTGGCACATGGTCGAGCGGAAGGTGGTGAAGTCGTGCAGCCCCAGCAGGTGGGCGGCGCCCTCCTGCATGGCGCCGAGATCGAGCGGGTTCATCACCCGCCAGACCTGCCCGGCCTCGAGCGTCGCGGGCGCGCGTCGTGCCAGCAGGCGGAAGGTGTAGCGCCGCTCGACCGCCGAGAAGCGCGCATGCCAGTCGTCGGCCACGGTGGCGCAGGCGCGGATCGCGACGGGGGCCGGTTTCAGGTGGAAGTTCAGCGCCTCGGACAGGCGGAACGGGTCCCAGGTCTTGGCCATGTCGCAATGCGCCACCTGCCCGCGCGCGTGCACGCCGGCGTCGGTCCGCCCGGCGGCGGCGATGGTGTGCTCGCGCGGCTCGAGCCGGGCGAGCGCGGCCTCGATCGCCCCCTGCACCGAGGGCTGGTCGGCCTGTCTCTGCCAGCCCGCGAAGGGGCCGCCATCATATTCCACGAGAAGCGCGTATCTGGGCATGTTCGCCCCAATACCCAAGCAGCGTGTTTGCCACAATGCCGCAATGTTCTTTGCCCACCCCTTGCCTCGCCGGGCGTTTGTAACATTTTAATGAATACCGCCGAACATGATCCCGCCCACCGCAACCCGACCGAAAAGCTCCGCACCCGCCCCATGATCTCGACCGTCTTCAAGAGCTACATCGCCCCCATGCTGCGCCGCCCTCCGCGGTTCCAGATCGCGGCCCTGTGCCATCGAAACGGCCAGGACGGGCCCGAAGTTCTGCTGATCACCTCACGCGACACGCATCGCTGGATCCTGCCCAAGGGCTGGCCGATGTATGACACCGATGCCGGGGGTGCTGCGGTGCAGGAAGCCTGGGAAGAGGCCGGCGTCGAGATCTGCGAGGGCGACCGGCCCCGGCGCATCGGACGCTACCGCTACGACAAGGTGATGGAGGGCGGTTTGCCCGTCGCCACCGACGTCGACGTCTACGCGGTCGAAGTCCGGCGCCTGCACGACAGCTACCCTGAAGTCGGTCAGCGCGAACGGCGCTGGCTCTCTCCCCTTGCAGCGGCGGAGATGGTAGACGAAGACGAGTTGAAGGACCTGCTTCGCAACCTCCCCGACCTGCTGTAGCGCATGTACCCGGGCTGAGCGCGGCACGCGGTCAGGGGCTCCGGGAACAGGCAAGGTGGCAGGTCACAACAGCGCGCCAGAATGGAAGGCTCTCGATCAGGATCTCGGCCGCTTCTCGCGGCTCGAGGCGGCGACCATGTATGCCGCGCGCCCGCTGGTGGGCGTCGGCATCAGCCTTGCCTTCGTCACCATCGCCACGCTGGCGGCGCTGATCCTGACGGGCGGCGAGCCGGGAAGCCTCGCGGTGGTGGCCGCCGCAGCCTTCGGCGCCTACATGGCGCTCAACATCGGGGCCAACGACGTCGCCAACAACATGGGCCCGGCGGTGGGCGCGCGGGCGCTGCCGATGCTCGGCGCCATCGCCATCGCGGCGGTCTGCGAGAGCGCCGGTGCGCTGCTGGCGGGCGGAGACGTGGTTCGCACCATTGCCCATGACATCGTCGACCCCGCGACCGCGGCCGGCCAGCCGGGCTTCTTGCGCGGGGTGCGGGCGGCGCCGCTCGCCGCGCCGGGCTGGGTCAACATCGCCACATGGATCGGCGCGCCGGTCTCGACCACCCACGCGGTGGTGGGCGGCGTGGTGGGCGCGGGCGTGGTCTCGGTGGGTGCGGCGGCGGTCAACTGGTCCACGGTCGGGCTCATCGCGACAAGCTGGACCTTCTCCCCGCTCCTGGGGGCGCTGGTCGCGGTGGCGATGCTCGCCTTCATCGAGTGGCGCATCGTGCAGGTCGAGGACAAGATCGCCGCCGCCCGGCGCTGGGTGCCGCTGCTGATCGGGCTGATGGCCGGAGCCTTCACCACCTACCTCACCGACCGGGCGCTCTCGCATCTCGTCGACATCACCTTCGGGCAGTCGCTGCTGGCAGGCGTCGCGGTCGGCTGCGTGACAAGTGCCATCGCGGTGCCCTTCGTGCGGAAACAGTCCGCGGGGCTCGAGAACCGCAACCGCTCGCTCAAGACGCTGTTCCGCCTGCCGCTGGTGGCCTCGGCCGGACTGCTCTCCTTTGCGCATGGCGCCAACGACGTCGCCAACGCGGTCGGGCCGCTGGCCGCCGTGGTCTACATCCACAGCCACGCACCCACGACCGGTGAGGTGGCGATGCCGCCCTGGGTGCTGCTGATCGGCGCGCTCGGCATCTCGTTCGGGCTCGTGCTCTTCGGGCCCAAGCTGATCGGCATGGTCGGCAGCCAGATCACGAAACTGAACCCGATGCGCGCCTATTGCGTGGCGCTTTCCACTGCGGTGACGGTGATCGCCGCCTCGGGCGCAGGCCTCCCGGTGAGCTCGACCCACATCGCCGTGGGCAGCGTCTTCGGCGTCGGCTTTTTCCGCGAGTGGTACCAGAACCACCGGTCGCGCAAGCAGCATAGCGCGCGCAAGGACACCCGCACCATGGCCCCGCAGGAGCGGACCCGGCGACGGCTGGTGCGGCGCTCGCATTTCCTGACCATCGTCGCGGCCTGGGTGATCACCGTTCCGGCGGCGGCGCTGCTTGCGGCCATCAACGTCTGGCTGCTGCAGCAGGTGGCTTTCTGAGCGCCGCTCTGGCAACCGCGCCGCCCCGGCTCTAGATAGAGAGAGCGCGCGAGCAGACGAGACGGGCAGAGGAAGAGGCAGACATTGGTCATTGGAACCATCGCCGACACGATTACCAGAAGCGTCGAGAGCGTGACCGACACGTTGACGTCCCCCTTCACCGAACCGGTGATCCGGCTCGGGGTCACCGGGCTGGCACGGGCCGGGAAGACAGTGTTCATCACCTCGCTGGTGGCCAACCTGCTGGACCGCGGCCGCATGCCGCAGCTGGTGGCCGAGGCCGAGGGCCGGATCCTCGCGGCCTACCTGCAGCCGCAGCCCGACGACACCATGCCGCGCTTCGACTACGAGACCCATCTCGGCGCGCTCACCGCCCATGTGCCGCACTGGCCGGACAGCACCCGCGCCGTGTCGCAGCTGCGCCTGTCGCTGAAGCTGCGCCCCACCGGCCTGCTGGCGGGGGTCTCCGGGGCCCGCAAGATCCACCTCGACATCGTCGACTACCCCGGCGAATGGCTGCTCGACCTGCGGCTGATGGACAAGAGCTACACCGAGTGGGCCGAGGAGACGCTGGCGCGCATCGCCACCCGTCCCGGCGGCGCCGATTACGTCGCCATGGCCCGCGCCGAGGACAGCGCCCGCCGCTTCGAGGAGCCCCGCGCCAAGGCGCTGGCGGCGCGCTACACCGAGGCGCTCCACATGGCCCGCAACGCCGGTTTCTCCGACTGCACCCCGGGCCGCTTCCTGCTGCCGGGCGAGAAGGAGGGCAGCCCCGCGCTGACCTTCGCGCCCCTGCCCCGCATCGACCAGCCGCCGCGGCAGTCGCTCTGGCGCGAGATGGAGCGCCGCTTCGAGGCCTACAAGGCGCAGATCGTGAAACCGTTCTTCCGCGACCACTTCAGCCGCATCGACCGGCAGGTGGTGCTGGTGGATGCGCTCGGGGCCATCCACTCGGGCCCCGCTGCGATGGAGGACCTGCGCCGCACCATGGCCGAGATCCTCGGCGCCTTCCGCCCCGGCGGCAACGCCTTCCTCAGCCAGCTGCTGCGCGGGCGGCGGGTCGAGAAGATCCTGTTTGCGGCGACCAAGGCCGACCACCTGCACCACGCCCAGCACGGGCGCCTGACCGCGATCATGGAGGCGCTGACCCGCGATGCCCGCGACCGAGCGCGCTTTGCCGGGGCCGAGACCGGCGCCATGGCCATCGCTGCGCTGCGCGCCACGGTCGAGCAGGCGCTGCCCCACAACGGCCGCCAGCTCGACTGCGTACGCGGCACGTTGCTGCAGGATGACGGCACGCGCGGGCGCGAGGCCGCGTTCTATCCCGGCGAGCTGCCCGAGGACCCCGGCCGCCTGCTGGGTCCCGCCCGCGACGGCGCCGAGCGCTGGCTCGACGGCGATTACGCGATCATGCGCTTCGCCCCGGCGGCGCTCACCCTGAAGCCCGGCGAGGGCCCGCCCCACATCCGCCTCGACCGCGCCGCGCAGTTCCTGTTCGGAGACCGGCTGTGACGCCCCGGCTGCGCCCGGCGCGCCCCACCGACGCAGGCAGGCTTGGCGCGATGATGTCCGACGCGGCGACGGAGCGGCCGTGGAAACCGCGTCTTCACAGCGGCGCCGAGGACATTGCCCATGCCGGCCAGATGATCGACGCGGGCTGGGTCACCGTGGCCGAGGATGACGCGGACGGCGCGCTGCTGGGCTTCCTCGCACGCGAGGACATCTACGTGCATGCGCTCTTCATCGCCCCGGCAGCGCAGGGCACGGGCATCGGCCGGGCGCTGATGGCCGAGGCGCAGCGTCACTGTCCCACGCTCGAGCTCTGGACCTTCGAGGCCAACCACGGCGCGCAGCGCTTCTACGAGCGCGCGGGCTTTACCGTCGTCGGACGCAGCGACGGCTCGCAGAACGACGAGGGCCTGCCCGACATCCATTACCGCTGGCAGGCGCCCGCCCGCGACGGCAGCGAAAGCGAGATCCGCCCATGACCGACGATCCCGACCGCAAGGGCCGCAGCGGCCCGGTGCTCTTCGAACTCGAGGACGACAGCGCCCCCGCCTCGCCCGCCGAGGCGCCGCCGGTGCCCGAGCCCGAGACCCAGCCCACCCTGCCCGAGGGCCGCGCCATGGCGACCGCCGCGGCGCTGGCCGCCCGCCGACCGTCGCGGCTGGCCCGCTGGTTCTGGGCGCTGCTCGGGACGCTCGTCTCGACGCTGATTTCGGTCGCCGCATGGCGCTTCGTCACCGATCTCATCGCCTCGGTGCCGCTGCTGGGCTACGCGGTGACCGCGCTCATGGTGCTGTTCCTGCTGGTAATCCTGCTGATCGTCATCAAGGAACTGGCCGCGCTCTCGCGCCTGTCGCGGGTCGATGCGCTGCACCGGGCGGCCACGGCGGCGCTGGCCGACGAGACCGAGCTGCTGGCACCGCTCGACGCCGCCGCCCGGCGCGAGGTCGAGGCCGCGGCCCGGCAGGTGGCCACCGTCACCGCGCTGGTGCCGCTGGCGCTGGCAGACGTGGCCGCGGCGCTGGGGTCGAACCTGCGGATGATCCGCCGCATCGCCGACATCTACGGCGGCCGTTCGGGCACGCTCGGCAGCTGGCGCCTGATCCGCGCCGTCATGTCCCACCTCGTGGCGACCGGCGCCGTTGCGGGGGGCGACGACATGCTCGAGCCGAGCCTCGGCGGCGGGCTGCTCGGCAAGCTGTCGCGGCGCTTCGGCGAGGGGCTGGTCAACGGCGCGCTCACCGCCCGGGTCGGCGTCGCCGCCATGGAGGTCTGCCGCCCCCTGCCCTTTGCCACCACCAGGCGCCCCTCGGCGCGGTCGGTGGTGCGCACGGCGCTGTCGGGGCTGGTCAGGAGCTCGGACCGGGACTGAGCCGCACGCGCCCGCGCCGCGTTTGATCCATCTCATTCCCGCCCGCCGCCGCCTGCGCCATGGTCGCCGCAGAGAGGCGAGCCATGACCCAAGCCAGCCCTGCAAAACCCGATGGCCACGGCCATCTGCGCGACATCATCTACGGGGCGCTTGACGGCTCCGTCACCACCTTTGCCATCGTCGCGGGCGTGGCGGGGGCCGGGCTCGACCCGTTCGTGATCCTCGCGCTCGGTTTCGCCAACCTCTTTGCCGACGGCTTCTCGATGGCGGCGGGCAACTACTCGGGCACCAAGGCCGAGCTCGACGACCTCAACCGGCTGCGGCGGCTCGAGGCGGAGCGCATCGCCCGCGACCCGTCCGGCGTGCGGGCGGAACTGCACGACATCCTCGCCGCCAAGGGGCTCTCCGACGACACGCTCGAGGCCGCGACGGGGCAGATCGCCCGGGTCCCGCGCCACAGTCTCGCGATGATCCTCGATGGCACCCACGGGCTGGCCGCCGCGGATCCGCACCCGCTGAAGGCGGCCTTCGCCACCTTCGGCGCCTTCCTCGCGGCGGGGCTGGTGCCGCTGCTGCCCTTCATCCTGGACGTGCCCGAGGCCTTCCCCGTGGCCGCGGTGCTTACGCTCGCCACCTTCTTCGCCATCGGCGCCTACAAGAGCCGCTGGTCGCTGGCGAGTTGGTGGCGGTCCGGGGTCGAGACCACGCTCATCGGCGGGCTCGCGGCGACGATCGCCTACGCGGTGGGGATGATCTTCACACTCTGAGAGATCCGGGAGGGTCGCGAGGCCACGTCAGTGCAGCTCGATGGCCTGCGCCTCGATCGGGGACTCGAGGCTGTCGCGGGTCGTGCTGACCGCATCGGCCCCCACCAGCGCGCCGAGCACGAGCAGCACAGCGAACACGAGGATCGCGGCACGGTCGAGCTTGCGGAGATCGGCAGCCGCAAAGCTCTCGTGGGGCGGCGTGCCCTTCAGGTCTTCCTGGAATCGGGTCATGGCAGCACTTGAAAGATGGGTTAACAGACTTCGGTTCTCTGCCTGCGTTTCGTGGGCCTGTCGCGCTTTATTCCGAAGGCCCTGGCGGTTGGGCGGCGCTTCGCCCAATGCGTGCGGAGGTTGCGCTGTTTCTCGCCACTTCACCTTTCAGGCATGATTACGCCGGAGGCGACGGGCGCCTCCGGCGTGCTTGGATCGGGCGTGGCGTCCCGTGCTTTTCTGACCTCTCCGCCCCCGTCCGCGTCCTCCGTGAGTGATGGCGGGGTGTGCCGGGGATATGACCCGGTCGGGGGCGGCGTATGGCCGGACCGCGTACGGTTACTCGGCCGGCGCGGCGGGGACTGCGGGCTCTGCGCCTTCGTCGGTCATCGGAGCGGTGGTGGTGTCGGCAGGCGCTGCGGCATCGGGTGCGACGCCGGTGGTGCCGGCCTCGGGGACCGTCTCGGTCGCGGTTGCCGGTGCCGGGTTCTCGACGGCGTCGTCGCCGCCCATGAAGCTGACACCGATGATGAGACCGATGATCACCAGCACGGCCACCACAAGGCCGGTGACGGTCCCGCGCGAGCGGGTGCTGGTTGCCATGTTCATCTGCGGGTCGGCCCGCAGGTTCGAGCGACGCTCTTCTTCGTTGTAATAGGCCATGTCGGACCTCCTTGTCCGTGGGTTCACGAGGTTCGTTGGTCTGGGGCGCCACCTCCTGCAGCGCCTTCGATACCCAGTGAACCACGGCCGCCGGGACCCGGTTGCATCCCCCCGCGCCGGACGCGCTTTCTGGCAGAAGACTGCCGGATGCTGCATCTGCGATGCGCCAATCCCCGCCGCGCCGCATTGCGGCATCGCGGGAACCGGCGGGAGAGCGCCTGAAGTCCCGCCCGATCCGGGGATTTCCGCCCATTCCGTCCCCTGCCCCGCGTCGCTTGCAGGCACTGGACCATCGCGAGTCGCAAGCCTATAAGGCCGCTCATGATGGGCCGTTTCGAGATCATCATTCGAATTACATGCCCGGCGCTCTGACCACACGAGCCGCCGGGACAAGGCGTATGAACCACCGCGCCGACCGAACATTCCCATGCCACGAATAAAGAACCGGGACCGCAGATCATGTGCGCCGAAACGCCTGACCAGATGCCTGACTACAAGGACACGCTGAACCTCCCCAAGACCGACTTCCCGATGCGCGCGGGCCTGCCCCAGCGCGAACCGGCGTGGCTCGACCGCTGGGCGAAACTCGGCGTCTACGACCGCCTGCGCGAGAAAGCCGAGGGCCGTGTCCCCTTCACGCTGCACGACGGCCCGCCGTATGCGAACGGCCACCTGCACATCGGCCACGCGCTGAACAAGACGATCAAGGACATGATCGTCCGTTCGCACCAGATGATGGGCCACGAGGCGCGCTACGTCCCCGGCTGGGACTGCCACGGCCTGCCCATCGAGTGGAAGATCGAGGAACAGTACCGCGCCAAGGGCCTGGACAAGGACGACGTGCCGGTCATCGACTTCCGGCAGGAATGCCGCAAGTTCGCCGAGGGCTGGGTCGACATCCAGCGCGAGGAGTTCAAGCGCCTCGGCATCACCGGCAACTGGGCCGATCCCTACCTGACCATGAACTTCCACGCCGAGCGCGTGATCGCCGAGGAGTTCATGAAGTTCCTGATGACCGGCACGCTCTACCAGGGCTCGAAGCCGGTCATGTGGTCGCCGGTCGAGCAGACCGCGCTGGCCGAGGCCGAGGTCGAGTACCATGACAAGGAAAGCTTCACCATCTGGGTGAAGTTCAAGGTCACCGACTTCGACTCGCCGGAAGCCGACCGCCCGAGCGAAGAGGAAAGCAGCGAGTCGCGCCACGCCGTCGCCAAGGCGGTGGAAGAGGTGCGCGAGAAGTTCCTTGGCGCCTACGTGGTGATCTGGACCACCACGCCCTGGACCATCCCGTCGAACAAGGCGGTCGTCTTCGGCGCGGACTACCAGTACGGGCTCTACGAGATCACCGACACCCCGGACGAGTGCTGGGCCTCGAAGGGCGAGCGCTACATCCTTGCCGACAAGCTCGCGGCACAGACCTTTGCCCGGGCGCGGCTCGAGGAAGGCCAGTGGACGCGCGTGTCGGACGTGACGCCGCAGCAGCTCGCCGCCATGAGCCTGCAGCACCCGCGGGCCGGGGCCGAGGGGAAGGAGGGCGAGTGGGACCAGCCCCGCGACTTCCGCGCCGCCGATTTCGTCACCGACGAGGAAGGCACCGGCTTTGTGCACTGCGCCCCCTCGCACGGGATGGAGGAATTCGAGCTCTACCGCGATCTCGGGATGCTCGAGCAGGTCATCACCTACAACGTGATGGAGGACGGCTCCTTCCGCGCCGACCTGCCGTTCTTCGGCGGCAAGATGATCCTCAAGCCCAACGGCAAGGAAGGCGACGCCAACAAGACGGTGATCGACAAGCTCGCCGAGGTCGGCGGCCTGTTGGCACGCGGCAAGATCAAGCACTCCTACCCGCACTCGTGGCGCTCCAAGGCGCCGGTGATCTACCGCAACACCCCGCAGTGGTTCGCCTCGATCGACCGCGCCGTGGGCGACGGGCACGACACCTACGGCACCACCATCCGCGAGCGCGCGCTGCGGTCCATCGACGAGCTGGTGAAGTTCACCCCGCAATCGGGCCGCAACCGCCTTTACTCGATGATCGAGGCGCGCCCTGACTGGGTGCTCTCGCGCCAGCGCGCCTGGGGCGTGCCGCTGACCTGCTTCGTGAAGAAGGGCGCCCTGCCCACGGACGAGGGCTTCCTGCTGCGCGACCCCGAGGTCAACGCCCGCATCTGCGAGGCCTTCGAGACCGAGGGCGCCGACTGCTGGTACGCCGAGGGCGCCAAGGAACGCTTCCTCGGCGACGGCTACGACGCCGCCGAGGGGGAGCGGGTGTTGCACGCGCCGGCGGGCTGGGCCCCAGGGGGCTCGACCGCGGCGTTGGTGCGGCGTGACGGCGCCGGCGGCCCCGGGGACGGAATCGCCGACGTCTACATGGAAGGCACCGACCAGCACCGCGGCTGGTTCCACTCCTCCATGCTGCAGGCCTGCGGCACCATGGGCCGCGCGCCCTACCGCAACGTGGTGACCCACGGCTTCACGCTGGACGAGAAGGGCAACAAGATGTCCAAGTCGCTCGGCAACACCATCGTCCCCGAAGAGGTGGTGAAGCAGTACGGCGCCGACATCCTGCGGCTCTGGGTGGCCCAGACCGACTACACCGCCGACCAGCGGATCGGGCCGGAGATCCTCAAGGGCGTGGCCGACAGCTACCGCCGCCTGCGCAACACCATGCGCTTCATGCTGGGCGCGCTGGGGCATTTCTCCGAGGCCGACCGGGTCGAACCCGCCGACATGCCCGAGCTCGAGCGCTGGGTGCTGCACCGTCTCGCCGAGCTCGACGCGAAGGTGCAGGAGGGCTACCGGAGCTACGACTTCCAGTCGGTGTTCCAGTCGGTCTTCACCTTCTGCACCGTGGACCTGTCGGCCTTCTACTTCGACATCCGCAAGGACGCGCTCTACTGCGACGGCGACACCGCCCGGCGCCGCGCGGCCCGCACGGTCATGGACCTGCTGTTCCACCGCCTGACCACCTGGCTGGCGCCGATCCTCGTCTTCACCATGGAAGACGTCTGGCTCGACCGCTTCCCCGGCGACGAGAGCTCGGTGCACCTCGTGGACTTCCCCGAGACGCCCGCCGCATGGCGCGACGAGGCGCTGGCGGAGAAGTGGTCCAAGGTCCGCGCTGCCCGCCGTGCCGTCACCGCGGCGCTCGAGATCCAGCGCACAGACAAGGTGATCGGCGCCTCGCTCGAGGCCGCACCGGTGGTCCATGTCGAGGACGCGGACATGCTGGCGGCGCTGAAGTCGGTCGCCTTCGATGACCTCTGCATCACCTCGGGCATCGCGCTCACTGCCGACCCGGCACCGCAGGAAGCCTTCCGAATGGCCGAAGTGCCGGGCGTGGGCGTGGTCTTCGAGAAGGCGGACGGCAACAAGTGCCAGCGCTGCTGGAAGATACTGCCGGACGTGGGCACCCATTCCCACGCCGCGACCTGCGCCCGCTGCGACGAGGCGCTGGCCTGATCCGAGCGGTCATGTCACACCAGAACGGGCGCCCACGCGGGCGCCCGGGCTCGACGCTGATCCTGACGCGCCACGGCGACCACACCGCCTC
>NZ_JAATOS010000672.1:0-1814 GCF_011806505.1 Salipiger sp. HF18
TCGGCCTCCGCCCGGGCACGACGATGAACCTCGTGATCCTGCCGCAGGCGCTGCGGGTCATCATTCCGCCGCTGATCTCGCAGTTCCTGAACCTCACCAAGAACAGCTCGCTCGCCATCGCGGTGGGCTACATGGACGCCCGCTCGACCCTGGGCGGCATCACCATCAACCAGACGGGCCGCGAGCTCGAGGGGATGCTGCTGCTGGGCCTGTTCTACCTCGTGCTCAGCCTGCTGATCTCGGGCGTGATGAACGTCTACAACAACTCCGTGAAGCTGAAGGAGCGATGAGATGAGCGATACCCACGCACAGACCGTCGCCTTCGTCCGCGACACCATGACCGAGCAGCAGGAGCCCCCGCTCTCGCAATCCGGCGCCTACAAGTGGATGCGCGAGAACCTGCTCTCGACGCCGCTGAACGTGATCCTGACGCTGGTCTCGGTCTGGCTGATCTACTCGGTCCTGAGCCATGTCATGCCCTGGGCGGTGTTCGGGATCTGGGACGCCAGCAGCCTCTCGGAATGCCGCACCATCCGTGACGAACTCTACGGCGCCGACGCCAACGTCGCCTGCTGGGCGGTGATCAGCGAACGCTGGAAGCAGCTGCTCTTCGGCTTCTACCCGCCCGAGCACTACTGGCGCCCGGTGCTGGCCTTCGTGCTGTTCCTCGTCGCGATCTCGCCGGTGCTGTTCTCATCGCTGCCACGCAAGCTGCTGGCCTTCTCCGTCGTCGCGCCCTTCATCCTGTTCTGGCTGATCTGGGGCGGCACCATCTGGGGGCCGATCTGCGTCGCGCTCGGCTTCGTCATCGGCTGGGCGATCATCCGCTACGCGAGCCCCTACATCGGCGCGCTCGGCAGCGTCATCCTCGCCATCGTCGTGCCGCTTCTGTACTGGTTCGTGCTGGCCGGGCCGCTCGACGACCTGCTGGCGTCGATCCTGCCCATCGGGCTCGAGCAAGTGCAGTCCAAACAGATGGGCGGCTTCATGCTGGCCATGATCATCGGCATCTCGGGCATCGCCCTGTCGCTGCCGCTGGGCATCGTGCTGGCGCTCGGCCGCCAGTCGGACCTGTTCCTCATCAACAAGTGCTCGGTGATCTTCATCGAGGTGATCCGCGGCGTGCCGCTGATCGTCTGGCTGTTCACCGCGTCGCTGCTGCTGAACTACTTCCTGCCGCCGGGCACCAACTTCGACCTCATGCTGCGGGTCATCATCATGGTGACGCTGTTCTCCTCGGCATACATCGCCGAGGTGGTGCGCGGGGGCCTCGCGGCCCTGCCCAAGGGCCAGTACGAAGCCGCCGACGCGCTGGGGCTCGACTACTGGAAATCCATGCGGCTTGTGATCCTGCCGCAGGCACTCAAGATTTCGATCCCGGGGATCGTGAACACGTTCATCGGGCTCTTCAAGGACACCACGCTGGTGGTCTTCATCGGTCTGCTAGACCCCATCGGCCTGTCCAACGCGATCCGGGCAAGTACCGAGTGGAACGGCATCTACTGGGAGCTCTTCGTCTTCATCGGCCTCTGCTTCTTCATCTTCTGCTTCAGCATGGGCCGCTATTCGCTCTTCCTCGAGAAAAAGCTCCGCCGTGAGCACCGCTAAGGAGACCTGATCATGCAACAACAATCGACCACGTCCGTCGACCTCAGCCACATGACCGTCTCCGACGAGGTGGCCATCCAGATCACGAAGATGAACAAGTGGTACGGGAACTTCCACGTGCTGCGCGACATCGACCTCACCGTCTACCGCGGCGAGCGGATCGTCATCGCCGGGCCCTCGGGCTCGGGCAAGCCGACGATGATCCG
>NZ_JAATOS010000673.1:0-1806 GCF_011806505.1 Salipiger sp. HF18
GTCCGCGCAGGCGAACGTCGAGTTCAAGGTGCCCCGCGTGCTCAGGGAACCTGCGTGACTGCGGCCTGAGGGCCCGTTGACAGGTCGGGCGGGATCGGAAACCTTGCCCTCAAGAACGAGGGAGGAAACGATGCTCAGCCTGCAATTTCTTGTCACGGCGCTGGTCGTGGTGCTCGCACCCGGAACCGGGGTGCTCTACACGCTCGCGATAGGCCTTGGTCAGGGGCGCCGCGCCTCGGTCCACGCGGCACTCGGCTGCACCGCCGGAATCGTGCCGCATCTCGCCGCCGCCATCCTCGGGCTGGCGGCGCTGCTGCACGCCTCGGCGCTGCTCTTCACGGTGGTGAAATTCGCGGGCGTGGCCTACCTGCTGTGGCTCGCGTGGCAGGCGCTGCGTTCGGGCGGCGCGCTCGCCGTGGGCGCCGAGCGGCACCGCGAGAGCGCCGCGCGCATCGCCCGGCGCGGGGCCCTGATCAACATCCTGAACCCCAAGCTGTCGCTGTTCTTCCTCGCGCTCCTGCCGCCGTTCCTGTCGGGCAACCCCGAGACCGCCACCGCCGAGATGCTGCTGCTCGGTGCTGTCTTCATGGCGCTCACCTTCGCGGTCTTCGTGCTCTACGGGCTCTTCGCGGCCCACGCCCGCCGCTGGCTGCTCGGCAGCGACCGCGCCATGCGCTGGATGAACCGCTCCTTCGCGGCGATCTTCGCCCTGCTGGCCGGCCGACTGGCCCTCGAGCGCGCATGACGCCCGCGATCCCCCGCACCGCCCTCTGGCTGTCCGTCGCGGGGCTGCTGCCCTTCCTCTGGGGCGCGCTCACGCTGATGTCCGACACCGCCTACGATCTCGGCTACCAGACCCTCGGCGGGCGCTTCGTCGGCCCCTATGTCGAGCTCGCCTACGGCACCGTCATTCTCGCCTTCATGTCGGGCGTGCTCTGGGGCTTTGCCACCAAGGCGCCCGAGCGGCAGGCGCCGGTGTGCTATGCGCTCTCGGTGATCCCCGCGCTCTGGGCCTTTTTCATGGCGGGCGGCGGGCCGGTGTCGGCGGGCATGAACCTGATCTTCGGCTATCTCGGGCTGCTGGCGCTCGACTGGCAGTTCTGGCGCTGGGGCCTCGCGCCCAAGTGGTGGTTCCGCCTGCGCCTGCCGATGACCGCCGCCGTGGTGCTTTGCCTGCTGGTCGGGGTGACGCTGTGACCGACGACGAGACCCAGCGCGTCTACGCCGAGAAGGCCCTCGACTACGAGAAGCTCCAGCCCGATGACCCCTTCCCCTCGCTCCGGGCCTTCATCGCGCGCCTGCCCGAGGGCGCCGAGGTGCTCGATCTCGGCTGCGGGCCGGGCCACGACAGCCAGCACATGGCCCGCGCCGGCCTGCGGGTCGACGCGCTCGACGCCTCGCCCGAGATGATCCGCCTCGCCAACGCACGGCCCGGCGTCACCGCGCGGCTCGGCACCTTCGACGATCTCGACGCGCAGGACCGCTACGACGGCATCTGGGCCGCCTTCAGCCTGCTGCACGCGCCGCGCGACGCCATGCCCCGGCACCTCGCCGCCATCGCCCGCGCGCTGCGGCCGGGCGGCGTGCTGGGCCTGATGCTTAAGGAAGGCACCGGCGAGGCCCGCGACCGGCTGGGCCGCTTCTACACATATTACGCCGAGCCCGAGCTGCGCGCGCTGCTCGCCGAGGCGGGCCTGACCGTCGACGACCTCGGCCGCGGCGAAGGGCGCGGGCTTGACGGCAGCCCCTCGCAGTGGATAAGCGTCGCCGCCCATGCCTGAACTTTTTGCATATACCGACGGAGCC
>NZ_JAATOS010000674.1:0-1804 GCF_011806505.1 Salipiger sp. HF18
GATGGCCGAGGTGGCTCCGGACGTTCTGGGCGTCTTGAATTTCCGCGAGGGACAGAGGGTGATCAGCTTCATGGCGGGCGCTTCCCTCGAACAGGCGGACGCCATGGTGCGCCCGGCTCGAGCCGACGCCGTGATGATGCCGTTCCCGGGGATCACGAAGGGTGGGTCGCCGATCATCATGTACGGTAACGCGCAACTCGTCACCGACTTGTTCGGGGAGCGCAACAGCATCTTCCCTTTGCGCGGCGCGGAAGAGATGGCCGCCTACCTCTGCGCACAGGCTGTTCTATCGCCGATTGCGCGCATGGTCGCCGATGCCGCCGACTGGCTCGGAGAACACGCACCGGACAAGGCGCAGGGAGAGGCCTTCCTCAGGCAGCTCGTCGTGTCGAGCCTGGGGGACACGGCCTGTGAGCCGTTGATCGAGGCTCTGAATACGCCGGGCGGCTACAATCAGCGGCTGCGGCTGCACATGGAGGGGCAGGGCATGGGCGTGGCGCTCAAGCAGGGGCTTGGCGATCTGCTTTGAGCGGGGGCCGAGGCCGACCGTGGGTAAGGCGTCGGCGTCACGGCGGAGCGGCTGTGGTGGCTGTGCTGGCGGGCATGACAGCGCCCGGAAGAGTGATCCTGCCGGGCGCGTCTTGTTTCAGAAGTTCAGGATGCTGAGGTTGGTTTCGCTGCCCGGCACCGTAAAGGTGCCGTCGGTGTTGTACTCGACGGTTTGTCCGTTCCCGAGCACGTAGCGTTGACTGGTCCCGTTGGTCTGCCTGAACACGGTGAGCATCTCACCGTTGTCAGAGCTGCATTCGAGGATCTGAGTGTTGGTCCATTCGTCGGACATGTGAGCCTCCAGTGGGTCTGTTTCGCTGGCGGATTGACTGCAATGTCAGGCTGGCGGCAATAGGCAAAATGCATGTGCGACAGGTATTTGGTCACTCTTTGGCGAGCGGGCAAGGGGCGCGAGGACGATCTCGCGCCGGTTGCGCCAGATCCCGCTCACGCCGCGTCAGCTCGCAGGGAGCACGGCCATCTACGCCTTCAATGCGCCCGTGACCGGCGCGCCGGTGCCGGTGATCGGCGGGCTCGGCGGCTTCGGCGACACCTTCACCGGTACCGTGCACCGCTTGCAGCTGTTCCGCGGCGATGCGCAGGGAGCGGGCATTTAGATCGTGGCCTTCAGGTCGCCGCGGAGGGCTCATATACCGCGACGCGGAAACCGAAAGCGGCCGCTGATGGGCTGTTGCGGCATCCCTGAAGCGCCGAGCGACCGGGATGCGGACGAAGCCAGCCCTGGTGCCTGCCGACTTGCAATGTAAAACGATCGTTTTACATTGGTGTCCATGGACACCCAAGGAGGCTTCCCATGGATCTGACGACCAAGCTCACGGCCGCCGCCGAGCGGCTCTTCGACCGGCACGGCTACATGGCCACTGGCGTGGACCGGCTTACCGAGGCTGCAGGAATGTCGAGCCGGACGCTCTACAAGCATGCCGGCAGCAAGGCGCAGCTTATGGCACGGGTGCTGAACGAGCGGGACCGGCGGTTCATGGCTCGGCTCGAGGTGCAGACCGTCGATGCACTGTTTGCGGCTCTGGAGGACTGGGTGCGGGTTGAGGGAACACGGGGCTGCCTGTTTCTGCGGTTGCGTGCGGAAACCGGCGGCGACACGCCCGAGATTGCCGAGGCGGTCGCGGCGCACAAGGCGGCGTTTCACCAACGTATCGTGGAGGTGGTCGCAGCAGAGCTCGGGCGCCAGGACCCGGTCCTGGCCGAGCAGGTGCTGGTTCTCCTTGAGGGGGCAACC
>NZ_JAATOS010000675.1:0-1798 GCF_011806505.1 Salipiger sp. HF18
AGCGCCGCGATCAGCGCCTCGCGCGGCTGTCCGCTGTCGCGCGCCAGACGCATCAGCCCGAAATGCACCTGCGCCATCTGCTGGTAGTAGCTGGTGTAGGCGTAGTTCGTCGCGGCCCCCGCCGCCGCGCCCAGGATCGGCACCGTCTGCGCCGCGAGCTTCTGCCCCATCACCGTCGCCAGCCGCGGCGAGACGCTGCGGATGATGCCGTGCACCGTGCCCCCGGTCAGCGTCACCCGCGTCGAGAGGAACGCCATGTCGGCCCCGTCGTCCTGCGACAGCGGCCCCGCCGAGGCAAAGACACTCAGGCATTCCTTGCGGATCTCGGGCAGATCGGGATCGAAGCCATGCTCCGCGGCGATCCCCTGGATCGCACGCAACAGCACCGTGGTGGTCACCGGCAGCTCTGCCAGCGCCGAGGGCAACCCGCCGGCGCCGCCCGCCGCGCCCATGGCGGTGGCCAGCGCAGTGTTGAGCCAGCCCTTCTGGTCCGGCACCACCCCACGCGAGCCCGCAGCCGCGCGCAGCGCGACCTCGAGCGCCTTCTCGGTGGCGCTCTCGAGCCGGTCCTTGACCTTGTCGGGTAGCCGTTCGAGCAGGTTCTCCGCCTTCCCGCCCAGCGCATTCAGCACCTGCAATCCGATTCCGCCCGCCGAACGGTACCGCTTCGCGAGCGCGGCAATCTCGGTGCTGGTGTCGGCAAGGACCAAGTCTGTTCCGGTCATGGGTCTTCCTTTCGGGCTCCTGCCAGAAAAGATCGTGCCGCCGCGCCCGATTTCAAGCGCTGCGCGTGACCTCGCCCGCAACCCCGTCCCAGGCGCCGGGCACCAGCTCGAGTCCCAGCACCCGCTCGGGGTTGGTGGGCGGCGGCATGACCACCTCGTCGAGCTTCACGAAGCCGAAGCGCCGGTAATAGGGCTCGTCCCCCACCAGCAGCACCCGCGACCACTCGAGCGCGCGCGCCCGCTCCACGGTGTCGCGGATCAGCGCCGCCCCCAGCCCCTCGCCCTGCGCGGTGGGGTGCACGGCAACCGGCCCCAGCAGCAGCGCCTGCCAGCGCCCGATGCGCACCGGCCAGTAGCGGATCGCCCCGCCAATGATCCCGGTCTCGTCACGGGCGACGCGGCACAGCTCCGGCACCGGCGGCACGTCGTCACGCAAGCGGTAGGACGACAGCAGCGTGCGTCCCGGCGCGAAGCAATGGTCATAGAGCGCCTCGACCTCCCACCAGTCGCCCGGTCTTTCCTGTGACAGCGTATACAGCGCGCCTTCCCCCGTGCATTCGACCGCGAACCGGCCTACCGTCTCCCCCATATATGCGCAAAGTTCTGAAAGGACAGTGATGTTCTACCGCCCCGAGGAGGGTCACGGCCTGCCGCACAACCCCTTCAACGCCATCGTCACGCCGCGACCCATCGGCTGGATCTCGACGCGTGGCGCGCTGGGAGACAACCTCGCCCCTTACAGCTTCTTCAACGCCGTGGCCTACGTGCCGCCGCAGGTGATGTTCGCCTCGACCTCCACCAAGGAGGACCGCGGCGACACCAAGGACAGCGTGGCACAACTGCGCGAAAGCGGCGTGTTCTGCGTCAACATCGTCGAGGAGGCGATGCGCGACGCGATGAACGCCACCTCGGGTCCGTGGCAGGCCGGGCAGGACGAGTTCGACCTTGCGGGCATCGAGAAGGCGGAATGCCGGACCATCGACTGCCCCCGCGTGGCGGCGGCGCCCGCGGCGCTCGAATGCAAGGTGGTGCAGGTCGTGCAACTGCCCGGTGCCGCCAATTTCGTGACCTTC
>NZ_JAATOS010000676.1:0-1790 GCF_011806505.1 Salipiger sp. HF18
CAGACCCCCGCCATCTACCACCCCGACGGCGACCCCGGCGAGACGCTGGAACTGGCGGAGGACGAAAGCACGATGATCGACGCCATCGAGCGCCTGCTGCGCGCGATCGAGCGTCGTCGTCCCCGTCCCGGCAAGCTTCGGCTCTACCTGCTCGGCGCCTTTGCCGCCATCGTCGTGGGCGGCGGGATCTTCTGGCTGCCCGACGCGCTGCTCGAACACGCGCGCCGCGTGGTGCCCATGGCCAAGCGCGAGGCCATCGGCGAGGCGCTCCTGACCCGAGTCACGCGGGTCTCTGGGCAGGCCTGCATGTCCGACGATGCCCGCCTGCCGCTGCGCAACCTTGCGGGGCGGGTGCTGGGCGACGACCGGACCGACGATCTCGTGGTGCTGCCCGGCGGCGTGCACGACACGGCGCACCTGCCCGGCGGGCTGATCCTGATGAACCGCGCGCTGATCGAGGATTACGAGGATCCCGACATCGCTGCCGGCTACATCCTCGTCGAGGCGCTGCGGGCAAAGCAGGCCGATCCGCTGGGCGAGCTGCTCGATTACGCCGGGCTCTGGTCGGCGCTGCGGCTCCTGACCACCGGCAACCTTCCCGACAGCGCCATGGATTCCTATGCCGAAACGCTGCTCACCCGCCGTCCCGAGCCGCTGCCCGAGGCAGCCCTGCTCGGCGCCTTCGACGCGGCGGACCTGCGCAGCACGCCCTACGCCTTCGCGGTGGACATCACCGGCGAGAGCACGCTGCACCTGATCGAGGCCGACCCGCACGCGGGCGACGCCAGCCAGCCAGTGCTTTCGGATGCCGACTGGGTGCGGTTGCAGGGCATCTGCGGCGGCTGAGCTCCGGCCGGGAAGACCCCCGCCGACGCGGGTGCCGGGCGGGGCGGATCGGTCTGGGGGCGGCTCCGCGGAAGCCTCCTATTTCAGCGGATATAGGCCTGCACGTAGCCCGTGGCCTGAACCCGGTTCAGCGCGCCCTGCAGCGCGGTGCTGCTGGCGTAGGGCCCCACGAGCACCCGGCGCGCCTGCGTGTCAGTGCCAACCGGAGCGTAGCGCACCGGCAGCCCGGCACCGCGCAGCCGCCGGGCGGCGGCGTCGGCCTTGGCGTGGGTGGTGAAGAGCCCGATCTCGACATAGCGCGCCGCTGTGGCCTTCGGCGCCGCGGCCTTGCGCGGCTCGGAGCGTGAGGACATCGCCGGCTGGCGGTGGGCCGGTGCGGGCGCCGCCCGGTCCGACCTGGGCTGCGCGACGGGCGCGGGCACCCGGGCGTCGGCGGAATAGAGGATCACCGGATCGCGCGCCGGAACCCGGCGCAGCGACATGTCGTTGACCCGCGGCACGGTGTTGGTCCAGCGCTGCTGGGTGGCGTAGTAGCCCCCGACCGTCTGCCACGCGCGGTAGGGGTTGAGGCGGTCATCCTCCCAGGCCGGACGATACCCCGGCGGCACCACCGGCGGCACCTCGGAGCGGGCCTCCCAGACGTGCTTCGGCACGATGCGGGCTTCGGGATGCGCGCGCGGATCCGCTGCGACCAAGGCCACGGGGTCGTCGTCGCTGTCGATCTCGAGGCGGCTCTCGTCCCAGTGCCCCTGCCCGTTGCCGTAGTTGTAGTAGACGTTCTTGCCGCTGGTCGGCGCCTCGCCGCGACGGACTTCCGAGACGAAGGGGCTGTCCTGCGGCCCGCAGCGCACATCGCGGCCGTTGCGCTGAATGGTGCCGGTGAAGCCCGCCGGACAGGTCTGCCCCGGCGCAACCTTGATCACCCGCTGGCTGGACGTGGGCAC
>NZ_JAATOS010000677.1:0-1773 GCF_011806505.1 Salipiger sp. HF18
CACGACCGAGATCTACACCCACGTGCTCGATGAACGGCTCAAGGAACTGGTGCTGGATCACCACCCTCTGGCCCGCGGCTGACCGGGCGGCGACACAAGCACCGCCCTCTTGAACACGGCCATCCGCGCCCCCATAACCCCTAAGAACCACAGGAAAACACGAGCCCCATGGACGCCTCCACCGTCGCCGCCTCTTCGACCGACACGACTCTCTGGATCACCGCAGGGGCCATCGTGGTCCTGATCCTGCTGTCGGCCTTCTTCTCCGGATCGGAGACGGCCCTGACCGCCGCCTCGCGCGGCAAGCTCAGGGCGGCGCAGGACAGGGGCTCGAAGGGCGCCGAACTGGCGCTCTCGATCACCGAGGACAACGAGCGGCTGATCGGCTCGGTGCTGCTCGGCAACAACCTCGTCAACATCCTCGCCACCTCGCTCGCGACGGCGCTCTTCACCTCGCTCTTCGGCGACAGCGGCGTGGCGCTGGCCACGCTCATCATGACGCTGCTCGTGCTGATCTTCGCCGAGGTGCTGCCCAAGACCTACGCGATCACCAACCCCGAGCTTGCCGCCAGCCGCGTGGCGCCGCTCGTCTTCTCGCCGGTGGTCGCCGCGATCCGCGCCTTCGTGCGCATCGTGCTGCGCGTCTTCGGGGTGAAGACCGACCCCGACAGCCAGATCCTTGCGGTGCGCGAGGAAATCGCCGGCGCGCTGCAGCTCGGCCACTCGGAGGGTGTCGTCGAAAAGGAAGACCGCGACCGTATCCTCGGCGCGCTCGACTTGGCCGAGCGCACCGTCGAGGAGATCATGCTGCACCGCTCGAACATCGAGATGATCGACGCCGACAGCGAACCGCGCACGATCCTCAAGCAATGTCTCGAGAGCAACTACACCCGCCTGCCGATCTACAAGGGAGACCCCGAGAACATCATCGGCGTGGCTCATGCCAAGGACCTGATGCGCGCGATGTACGAGACCATCGACCAGGCCGGT
The DNA here is from genome assembly GCF_011806505.1 of Salipiger sp. HF18. Taxonomy (NCBI): domain Bacteria; kingdom Pseudomonadati; phylum Pseudomonadota; class Alphaproteobacteria; order Rhodobacterales; family Roseobacteraceae; genus Salipiger; species Salipiger sp. HF18. The sequence continues at coordinate 991 of NZ_JAATOS010000677.1, forward strand.
GACCGGGCTGCCGAGGCGCTCGAGGTCTTCCGCATCACCGACGTGATGATGAAGCCCTACTTCGTGCCCGACACCACCACGCTCGCCGACCAGATGCGCAACTTCCTCCGCAAGCACACGCACTTCGCGCTGGTGGTGGACGAATACGGATCGCTTGAGGGGCTGCTGACGCTCGAGGACATCCTCGAGGAAATCGTGGGCGAGATCACCGACGAGCACGACCCCGACGCCGAACATCAGGTGAAGGCGGGCGAGGACGGCTGGTTCTGGCTAGACGGCGCGATGACGATCCGTGACCTCAACCGGGCGACCGACTGGTCGCTGCCCGACGACGAAGCCAACACCATCGCCGGTCTGGTTCTTCACGAGGCGCAGATGATTCCGACCCCGGGCCAGCGCTTCAGCTTCCACGGCTTCCGTTTCGAGGTCATGGAACGCGAGAACAACCGGATCACTCGGCTGCGCGTGCGGCCGCTGGATCACGTAGAGGCCTGACCGGGTCTTCCTCGGCGCGAGACGGGTCGATGGGCACCTCTGCCCGCAGCACGAAGCCACCCGTCTCGCGGCCCTGGATCAGCGTGCCGCCGACCTGCGCCGCCGCCGCCTCCATCAGCCGCGCCCCGAGCGCCGTCGAGGACAGCGCATCGCTCTCGTCGGCGCAGGTGCGCTCGGCGCCGTTGTCGGCACAGACCAGCGCCATGCGGTTTTCCCCGATGCGGGTCAGCACGAAGCGGATGGTCATGGTCTGGCCCGGGCCGGGCCTGGCGTATTTCGCGGAATTGG
>NZ_JAATOS010000678.1:0-1772 GCF_011806505.1 Salipiger sp. HF18
GCCGGGGGCGGGTTACGGGCCCCCGGCCCCCCCCCCCGCGGGGCGGGCGGGGGGGGCGGGGCCGATAAACGGCCCGAAGCCCCCGCCGAGACAGGAGAGACCATGCCCAGCCTGACCGAGAAGGACACCCCCTTCCTTGCCCTCGACCGCGCCCGGATGGACCGCAACCTCGCGCGGATGCGGTCCCATGTCGAAGGGCTTGGGGTCGCGCTGCGGCCGCACCTGAAGACGGTGAAGTCGGTCCCCGCCGCGCGCCGCATCCTCGGCGAGATGACCTCCCCCGCCACGGTCTCGACCCTGCAGGAGGCCGAGGCCTTTGCCGCCGCCGGCTGCACCGACCTTGTCTATGCGGTGGGCATCGCGCCCGCCAAGCTGCCCCGGGTGGCGGCGCTGCGGGCGACCGGCGTCGATCTGGTGGTGATCCTCGACAGCGTCGCGCAGGCCCGCGCCGTGGTCGACGCCTCGAAGGCCGCGGGCGCGCCGATCCCCGCGCTGATCGAGATCGACTGCGATGACGCCCGCGCAGGCCTCGCCCCCGGCGACCCGGCGCTGGTCGAGATCGGCCGCATCCTGCACGCGGGCTCCGAACTGCGCGGCGTGCTGACCCACGGCGGCGCCAGCTACCGCGCCTTCACCCCCGGTGCAATGATGACCATGGCCGCGCAGGAGCGCGCCTCGGCGGTGCGCTGCGCCGAAGCCCTCGGCGCCGCCGGCCTGCCCTGCCCGGTGGTCAGCATCGGCTCCACGCCCAGCGCCCATTTCGCGCAGGATTTCACTGGCGTGACCGAGGTCCGCGCCGGGGTCTACACGCTGTCGGACCTGATGATGGCCGGGCTCGGCGTCGGCGGCATCGACGACATCGCGCTGTCGGTCGTCACCACGGTGATCGGCCACCAGCCGCGCCGGGGCTGGATCCTGACCGACTCGGGCTTCATGGCGCTCTCCAAGGATCACGGCACCGCCGGGATGCCGGTGGACCAGGGCTACGGGCTCGTCGCCGACATCGACGGCCAGCCCTTCGGCGATCTCGTGGTGCGCGGCGTCAGCCAGGAGCACGGCGTGCTTGCCCTGCGCGAGGGCAGCACCGCCACGCTTCCGGACCTGCCGGTCGGTACGTTGTTGCGCATTTACCCCAACCACGCCTGCGCCGCCGTCGCGATGCACGCGAGCTTTGCCGTCACCGACGGCGGCCGCGAGATCGTCGAAGACTGGCCGATCATGCGCGGCTGGTAAGCGCCTCCGGCCCGCCCCCGGCGACCACCCGGGCACGACACGAGCAGGACCCGATCAGGACACGATCAAGACAAGGGACCGGAAGACCATGACCAACGACATCGCGGCGATCCTCGCCCACCCGCAATTCCGCGCCGCCCGCGACGCGCTGCGCGACGGGCATGCCCGCTACGTGGACGAGATCGTCACCCTCACCGAGATCCCCGCCCCGCCCCTCAAGGAAGAGCGCCGGGCCGAGGCCTTCCGCGGGATGCTGGCCGGGTACCGGCTCGAGGACGTGGCGCTCGACGGCATCGGCAACGTCACCGGCCTGCGCCGCGGGCGCGGCAACGGCGGCATCGTGGTGGTCTCGGCCCATCTCGACACGGTCTTCCCCGAAGGCACCGACGTCACCGTGCGGCGCGAGGGCACGCGGCTCTTCGCGCCGGGCGTCGGCGACGACACGCAGGGGCTGGGGGCGCTGCTCGCCTTCGCCCGTGCGCTTGACGCGGCAGGGATCGAGACCGAGGCCGACCTGCTGTTCGTCGCGGACGTGGGCG
>NZ_JAATOS010000679.1:0-1767 GCF_011806505.1 Salipiger sp. HF18
ACGGGGAGGTTGCGACGGTGACGCAGGCCACGGTAGCAGCCGAGGTCCATCAGGCGCTTGACGTTCATCTGAACTTCGCGGCGCAGGTCGCCTTCGACGGTGTAGTTCGCGTCGATGTGCTCACGGATGGCGAGCACTTCCGCATCGGACAGCTCGTTCACGCGGCGCGAGGCTTCGATGTTCACGGCTTCGCAGATGGCCTGGGCCGAAGTGTGTCCGATACCGGTGATGTAGGTGAGTGCGATGGGCACCCGCTTGTTGGTCGGGATGTTGACGCCGGCAATACGTGCCAAGTCTCTGTTCCTTTCGTTGCGGTTCCGTAGTTCCAGAACCTTTTTTCACAACATGAGCCCAAAGCGCGATGCGCCTCGGGCTGTCCGCTGATGAGGTGGTCTGCAGATGGGTGAGACCCGCTCCGCAAAAACGATTCTCTGCTAGAGATGCGGGTGGGTAAGAGGATTCGCAAGGAGCGTCAACCCTCAACCAGAGGTGTCCCGCTTCAGGGGGCATTTTTCCGCGCATGCGGGCGCGAAAGGCCACGCGGTCCTGAACCAAACAGGCTGCGACCGCGTTGTTCCGATTATATGATAACGCAACTGCTATATACAAGCGCCTCGCGCTACCCACGCGGCCACCCGACGGATTTCCAGATCCTGGCGGAGGCTCTCGAGCGGAACACCCAGCTCGGGGTCACCGGCTACCTGCTGCGCGACCTCGCGAGCTTCTGCCAAGTGCTCGAGGGGCCCGATGCCTCCGTCGACCTGCTGTTCTCGGAGATCGCCCGCGACACGCGGCACGACCGCGTCGTGGTTCGGATGCGGAGGCAGGTGACCGAGCGCGCCTTCCTGGGCTGGTCCATGGGCTACGCGAGCCTTTCGCCCGTCGACGCCGAGTTCCTTGCCACCCGTTTTGCCGACGGGCGCGGCGGGGTGCTGCTGGCCTTCGACCGGGTGGGACGGATCGCCGCCACCGGGAGCTGGGCCGTGCCGGGGCAGGGGAGCACCGGAGCGCGCCGGGCGCAAAAGAAAAGGCGGGCCGAGGGGCCCGCCTTTGATGTCTGCGACGTCGCTGCAATCACTCGTCGAGCCGGGCCGCCAGCGCGGTCTTGACCTCGTCGATCTGCCCCATGCCGTCGATCCGGGAATAGAGCCCCTTGGCGTAGTAGTAGCCGACCAGCGGCGACGTCATCTTGTAGTAGGCCATCAGGCGGGTGCGCAGCGACTCTTCGTTGTCGTCGGCGCGGACCGGCTGGCCTGCAGCCTTGGCCTGCTCGGCGCGGTTGACGATGCGCGAAACCAGCGCCTCGTCGTCCACGCGCAGCTCGATCACCTTGTCGAGCTTCTGGCCCATCTCCTCGAGCAGGTCGCCGAGCGCGTCGGCCTGCTTAAGGGTCCGGGGGAAGCCGTCGAAGATGTAGCCGCGCGACGGGTCTGCCTCGAACTTCTCGCGGATCAGGCCGATGACGATCTCGTCGGTGACCAGATCGCCGCGTGCCATGACTTCGGCAACCTTGTTGCCGAGCTCGCTGCCGCTGGCCTTGGCTTCGCGAAGCATGTCACCCGTCGACAGCTGGACCATGCCACGCTCTTCGACAAGAATCCCTGACTGAGTGCCTTTGCCGGCTCCGGGCGGTCCAAGAAGAATGATGTTCATCGACGAGCGGGTCCCCTGCGCTTGCTTCGGCTCTTACTCTTGCCGCGCAGCTGCGACTTCTGAATAAGACCTTCGTATTGGTGTGCCAGCAGATGGCTCTGGATCTGCTGAATG
>NZ_JAATOS010000680.1:0-1758 GCF_011806505.1 Salipiger sp. HF18
AGTCTGCGCTGTTCTCGGCCCACAAGACGTTGGGCGTGGCGCTGTTCTTCCTCGCGCTGCTGCGCATCGTCTGGATGATCGCGCAGCCCAAGCCCGCGCCGCTGCACCCCGACCGCGTCGCCGAGCGGCTATTGGCCGACACCGTTCACTGGGGGCTCTACGCGGCGCTGGTCATCGTGCCGCTCTCGGGCTGGGTCGAACATGCCGCCACCGACGGCTTTGCGCCGATCCTCTGGCCCTTCGGGCAGGACCTGCCGCTGGTGCCGAATTCGCCCGAGCTGGCCGAGACCGCGGCCGCGGTCCACTTCCTCGCGCAGTGGCTGCTGGTGGGCATCGTGGCGCTGCACATCCTCGGCGCAGTGAAACACGCGGTCATCGACCGCGACCCGACGCTGGCGCGCATGGTGCGCGGCGCCCACGGTGGCACGCCGGGCCGTCACCATGGCCATGTCGCGCCGCTGGTGCTGGCCTCGGCCGCGTGGATCGCGGTGCTGGGCGGGGCCGCCGCGGCGGGCTACTTCGCGCAGGAGCCCGGGGCCGAGGCGCCGACGCTCGAGGCCGCCGCCTCGGACTGGGAGGTGCAGGAGGGCACGCTGTCCATCAGCCTCGTGCAGATGGGCTCCGAGGTCACCGGCAGCTTCGCCGACTGGACCGCCGCCATCGCCTTCGAGCAGCAAGACGCGCCCGGCAAGTCCGGCGAGGTCACGGTGCAGATCGCGATCCCCTCGCTGACGCTGGGCTCGGTCACCAAGCAGGCCCTGGGCAAGGACTTCTTCGACGCCGAGGGCTTCCCCACGGCCACCTTCCAGGCCGACATCCTGAGCGCCGCGGACGGCTACGTGGCCGAAGGCACGCTGTCGATGAAGGGCGCCGAGGTGCCGGTCTCGCTGCCCTTCCAGCTGCGCATCGACGGCGACACCGCCCGGATGCAGGGCCGTACCACGCTCGACCGCCGCAACTATGCGATCGGCGACAACATGGGCGACCCGGGCCAGCTGAGCTTCGAGGTTGACGTGATCGTGGAGCTGACGGCAACGCGCGCCCCGCGTCAGTGAGGCGATCTTCGCGCCGACCTCCGGAGCCGCGCCCGGCGTCGCTGTCGGGTGTGCCTCCGGCGGGAGTTTATCCGGCAAGATGAAGACGCTGGTGCGCCCTTGCCTCTGGCGGGGACTGCGGGCGCGTGCTATCGGCGAGGCCATGACCCAGATCACGCTTCGCCGCCCCGACGACTGGCACCTGCACCTGCGCGATGGCGCGATGCTTCGTGCCGTGGCCCCCGAATCCGCCCGGCATTTCGGCCGCGCGATCATCATGCCGAACCTCGTGCCGCCGGTGGTGACCGGCGCGCAGGCCTCGGAGTACCGCGAGCGCATCCTCGCCGCCCTGCCCGAGGGCAGCGACTTCACCCCGCTCATGACGCTCTACCTCACCGAGGAGACCGATCCCGCGGACGTGGTGGCCGCCAAGCAGGCCGGCATCATCACCGCGGTGAAGCTCTACCCGGCGGGCGCCACCACCAACTCGGCCTCGGGCGTGCGCGATTTCGACAAGGTCCGCCCGGTGCTCGAGGCGATGGCCGAGCACGGCGTGCCGCTCTGCGTGCATGGTGAAGTGGTGGACGGCGACGTCGACATCTTCGACCGCGAGGCGGTGTTCATCGACCGCGTGCTTGACCCGATCCGCCGCGCCACCCCGGGCTGCGCGTGGTGATGGAGCACATCACCACCAAGGGCGGCGCCGATTACGCGCGCTCGGGCG
>NZ_JAATOS010000681.1:0-1752 GCF_011806505.1 Salipiger sp. HF18
ACTACGCCCCGGGCGAGGCGCCGCCCCCCGAGGATCTCGACCTCGCGCCGCTCGCCGCGCAGATCGTCGCCGATCCCGACGACGACCCCGCCGAGGCGCCGCCCTTCCGGTCCAGCCATCACCGCAAACGCCACGCCCTGCGCCGCGAGATGACCGGGCAGAGCGAGCTCGTCTTCCTCAACGCGCTGCTCATCGCGCATCTGCGCAAGCGCACCTTCCCGGACCACCTGCCCGCGCTCTTCCTGCGGCTATGGCGCGAACAGGGCTGTCACCTGCTGACGCGGCTCGACCCGCGCTGGCTGGTCTCCTCCGTCACCACCTTCGGCGACCATGGCGCGACGCCCACGCAGCGCTCCGTCGGGCTGGCGCTGACGGTGCTCTTCGGAACCATGAAGCTCTACGAGAGCGAGCGGCTGTTCTCGGGCCTGCCGCCCGACCGCCCCTTCCCGGCCGACCGGCGGTCCAACACGCCCCTGCCGATGGAGATGGATGCCTATTCCATCGCTTCCGGAGGGCTCGACGTGAACATGATCGGCAGGCTCTGGACCGAGGCCGAGGCCGACCCGCTGATCCGCCCCCTCGCCCATCACCTGCTCGACCTGCTGATCCACGACGACCGCACGCTCTTCCGCCGCCTCATGACCATGCGCGCCCGCAAGGCCAGAAAGGCTGAGGGCGGGCGAACAGGCGATGAGGGAAACGCCGCGCAGATGGCACATGACGCCGAGAGCGGGCCGCGGACAGACGATGCCGAGAACATGCAGGGAAGCGGCGGCGCCGAGACCGCCCGCATGAACGACGGCGCGGGCGCTCCGCCAGAGCCTCGCGACAGGACCAAGGCCAAGCCCGACAACCCCGCCCCCGTGCCCGTCGACCGCCGCCAGATCCCCGCCGACCGGCTGCGCTGGGGGCTCGTCGCCACCATCCGCGCGCCGCTGCCCGAGATCGCGCGTTTCGCTGCGCACCATCTCGCGCTCGGGGCCGAGGCGCTGCACATCTATCTCGACACGCCCGAGCCCGGCACACTGGCCTTCCTCCGGCGCCATCCGAAGCTCCACGTCACCGCCTGCGACGACGCCTACTGGCAGGCCACCGGCAAGCCCCGCCCCGAGGCCCACCAGCTGCGGCAGGCGATGAACGCCACCCGCTGCCTGCGCGAGACCACGGAAACGCTCGACTGGCTCGCCCATGTCGACGTGGACGAATTCCTGCTCCCCCAGCGCCCTGTCGCCGCCATCCTTGCCGAGGTCTCCCCCCGCCATGCCGCCGCCCGCATCGCCCCCGCCGAGGCACTCGCCCCCGAGACCGGCTGGCCCTCGCATTTCAAGCTGACGCATCACCACGCCCGCCAGCCCAAGGCCGTGCTACAGGACATCTACCCGACCTTCGGCGCGCATCTCTACGGCGGCTTCCTCAGCCACACCTCGGGCAAGATCTTCGCCCGCACCGGCATCCCCGACACCCGCCTCGGCATCCACACGCTGAAATACAACGGGCTCGAGGCCACAAACCGCGCCCGGCTCGACACGCTGCGCCTTGCCCACCTGCACGCGCCGTCGTGGCAGCATTTCCGCGACCACCTCGCCTTCCGGCAGGAGAAGGGCTCCTACCGGCCGCGCTCGGAGCGGGTCGAGATGGGACAGGCCAACCTCATCGCCTTCCTGCTCGAGGAAGACGGCGAGGCCGGGCTGCGCCTGCTCTTCGACGAGGTCTGCGCCGACACCCCCGGGCTGCGCGCACGGCTCGCCGCCC
>NZ_JAATOS010000068.1:0-14725 GCF_011806505.1 Salipiger sp. HF18
CGAAGATCGACGATGACCGCCAGCCTCGCGATCAGCTACGCTCGCGGCTTCCTACACCACGCCGCGGGGCACTATCGGTTCCACGCAACATCACCGCCATCAGCCCCTCCACGTCAGTTCATAATGGAGCAAAATGTGGGGCAAATTGTGTAGCAAAACAAGGCGTCAGAAGGCAGACCAAAGCAGCCCTGAACCTCAACACCCTGATATTACTAGGAAAACTGCTTTCCGCACAAGATGTTATGGCGGAGGGGACGACCCTGACGTCCAACGTTCTCTAGATCCCAATGTCTTCTTTCACTCGTAGCGCATGAGGGGCTTCGGTGCCACGGCCGGAGCGTTGGCTCTAGTCGGTGAAAAGCGCCACGCCGATCAAATGAACCTTCCCCCACCACCGCGCGTGGCCGCGACTCTGGTCCCACCTTGGGCCTGTAAACTAAAAACTGTGCCAAAGCACTGCACAGTTCTCCCGCATCTGCTCAACTGATGCGATAGACGACCAACGTTTCGCCGGCCCATGACGCATTCTCTCCGCAGCGTGCGTTGGTATGGCCCCATACCTTGCCTCCTTTCGCATCAATTCTCTCTGCCGCGACCATGGCGTGATCCTTGGAAAGACCGAACCAACTTACAACGAAACAGAAATCACCAGCTTTGGTGTTGCCGAAGCTGTCGACGCGGGAAACATTGCTATATCTATCACTGGCATTCTTGAATGCGGCAGCAAGGTCTGCCACGCGAATGCCATACCCGGAATCGCAGGTTGCCGTTGGATTCTCGACCTTGACCCCACCCGAACTTAGCCCGTGACACACGAAATGAGTGCAATCGAGCGTAAACTCTCCATCAGAACAGTTGTTCCCATTCCGACAGTACTCATCATAGTATGCTCGCGCTGCAGACCAGTCTAGCGGAAGCGTCGGCCCAGGACTCCCGGATGTGGGAACGAGCGATATAGTGGCAGCTCGTTCGCCAAGTTCACGCTCCAGGAAGGACTGAAGCTCCTGATCAGAAGCAAGCTTGGCAACAACTTTTCGGGCGTTTGTCATGCGATAGTCTCCTGTGTTGAATTGATTTTCTGGTTGCCTTAAATAGTTGACAGGCTCTGGTTTGTGGGTTCTCTCGTTCCAATATCGGCTGCCGCGCTCTGTAGTTAGTCTTGAACCCGATCTGCGGTCGGCGTCAAAAGTCCAGTGGAACACTGAACTGTTCGCTTTACGCTAAGTGAAAAATAGGCGCATCGGAGAGCGTTCGTCAGTCCGACCTACCAAGACACCTTCGTCCGTGAAGTCCAGAACCTTCCCGTTCTCGAGAATCGCGACGGCGTAGTGCGGCAGTCCGGATAAAGTCATTGAGACGTACCCTTCGATTTCTTCGATATGTCGCGTCGGCAACGAAATATCGGCTTTTTCACTAGAGTGCTCGTAAACGCTGCCGCCAACCTTGTGCCACCCGTCAAGCCCCAAAAAATATTGCGGTTGGGAGCGTTCCGTCAGAGTATCCTGAAAAGCGTTCGCCAAGAGCGATAACTTGCGCGGTTCGTTTGCAAATAGCTTGTAGGCCCCGTCCGGAACGATGACTTTCTTCGCCGAGTCCTTGATCACATCGAAGGTCGCGCTTTTTTGAATCACATTACCATCGGTCAACTGATTGATTTCGAACGCATACGCGTAAGCGAAATTAGGCGGCAGTGAGTCCGGCGCAGCAACATCGGGGTCCTCATAGGTAAATCTTACCAGAATGCCGCCACTGCTTCGATCGTTGATGGCGAATGGCTTGATAATAGCGTTGGTGATCTTCATCGCCGCAAATCCGTGCTGCCCGCCGGTGCCAGATATCGTCGGGACGAACTTGCGGACGACGATGCGGTATTCGATGTTGGCTAGTTCATTTTCTTTGGACCTTCGGTTGGACAGTTCGTAGTCGATGTCGAAGCGGATAGTCGGAATTTTCGGGCGAGGGCGAACGAAGGGCACTGCGCCATTTTCACTGAACCTAGGCTTCAGTGGAAGCGGGGTTATCCAATCCGAGGTCGTCGTCCAGTCAGAGAAAATCTCGAAACCCTCGTCCTCGGGGTTTTCCACTGCGCGAGCGCGGAACCGCCAGCGGTAGTCCTCTCGGCGTTCGATGTCCATGTTCGCCCCGGGAACCGACAACGTTGGCGTTCGGTCGCCAGTTTCCTCCGGTTCCGGGGCCAGCCATGCGGCTCCCTCGGTTACGATTCTTAGCCTTCCGTTTAGCCAATTGGATCCGGATGGGTCGTCATCCATCTCGATTTCTGTTGGTGAGGCACCAGTGAACCAGGTCGCGAGCTTCGCCTCCTCCGCAGGCGTAACGCTCTCAAAGTCATTGTTCGCTAAAGCGCGAAATATGTCGGCCATACTGCGCGGACCATTCAATGCTCGGAGGCTGACTGCTCTTGCGATCTTTTCGCGCTGAAGCTCGAACTCGAAGTGGTTTGATTTGTCATATATCGCAATCAAGGCATCATCTGTGCTTCGGTACACGTCCCACGTAAATCGAATATTCCACTCATCCGGTTGGACTTCGGAGAACTTCGGCGTTGGCGGCGCAATGCTTGATTGAACCCTGAAAATGGCGAGACCTGCATGCCCAAATATAGGAATTGTTTTTGGAGGCGTCTCATTGTTTCGGGTCCCCGGCGAAAGGTATCGAGCGATGTAGCAGATAGTATCTTCTTGTCCGGACTCGAGAACGTCCAGACGTGCTGCCTTGTAGTCGCCAACATCCCTGTTGATGCCGTAACCGCGGGAAAATAGGACCTTCTCCTCGGCGATCGCTAGACGAACGATGCCGCCGCCAATCCAGTCCTCTGCGGAAGTTCCGGGAGCGTAGTCAATCCGAATGCGATGCAGACCGCTATCATCGATGTCGGCATCTCGAATCTCGCCAAAGGCCCGCGGCAGTGGCGCTAACTCGTCAGGTTCTTGCTCGAGGTCCCACTTTTCGATGACGAGAATGCGGCCGTCGAAGGAGCCATCAGGACCCTTTTTGATCCACTCTAAGGGCGCACCAAACTCAAGCACTTTTCCACCATCACTAAGACCGCTGAACCGTGTCGCCAGATGAGCCGTAGCTAAAACGCGTTTAACCATGCCACCGACATTGCCAATGTGACCGTCGTCGATTGATGGAGCAGTGTTGTTCCTCCCGCGAAGATCGGGGACGAGCGACGGCACAAACCGGCGGCGAAACGCAACCTTGTCCTCATCGTCGCCTTCATTGTATTCAACACGCAAGTCCAAAAGGACGTCTGCGCTGTCGAATGTCTCATCGTCTGGCTTGGGAAATGCAGCGAGCCGCGCATTATCGTGCGCGATGAACCGAGAACCCGACTTATTGAATACGACCCTTTTTTCGAAGTCGGCGTATTGATCACGGCCAACTCGGCTCCAACGGACACCTACGACTGGTGTATTTCCAATTGCTGGCGGGTTTCCGCCCTCATGGACATCAGAGATACCGACAATGCCACGAATTCCAAAGGCGCTCTTGGCGAGTTTTAGGCGGTCTTCCTCTTTGAATTCATCATCCTCGGCCGAGGTATCAGTATTCGATCCCAACTCGATTCGTTTCCTGATCCAGTCACTCAAAGCATCAATCAGAGCCTGGTCCTTGAGGCCGCGGGCGCGCGTCAACAGCCCCGCCAAAAACTGAGCGCGCATCTTCGCTCGGCTGTAACCGGTCAATTGCAGGTCGGCGTCCCGTGCACTCTGGCGATCGACCCTTTCCCGCTCAGTCTCGATCATCAAGTTAAGCACCGAAGAGACTTTGATGCCGGGAACTTTCTGAAGGGGGCGCACACGATGCAAATGCGCGGAAAGTTCTGTGTTTCGAAGGGTAACGCCCGACGACGATGACTTTCCGTAGCCAGGTTCATCTAAGTTGCTAAGCAATGTCGGCATATCGGTTATCTACTCCTCGACGACGATGCCTTCGACTCGCGGCGCGATGTGGCGTGTTCGCGCCGGCGCGTATCCAGGCAAGGTAATGGACGGATTGCTGTGTTCGAACCGCACGGCGCGATGATCCTTGGGCAGGACGAGCGGGCCTTGGCGCAAGACGTACGGCCTTGGTGATTGGGTGCCAAATTCCGGGACCGCGCGTCCTATTTCATCAAGCTTCACCGAAACGACGGGAAACTCGGGAATGCTATTTGGATCGAACCCAGTTTCATTACGTGTCCGGGGGATTTGATAGCAATGATCAGCCGCACGTTTGCCGACGACTACTGCAAGATACTCCCACCCTCCGTCAACTGCCCCCAAGCCGATAGTGGGTTGGTCTGTACCCTCGTGTCCGATATTGCCATATCGTAAAGTGATGGTTTCCGCCAGTTGTTGGGATTCGCTCAGTGGGATATGCGAGATACCGGCGAAATCCCAATCGCTTTCAATAATCGACTTGTACCATCGTGACCCTTGATAGTAGCCGAGGTCATCCGCAAGGGCCGTTAGACGTTGGAGAAATTTGTCCTGCAGAACATCTATCCTGTCGTCCGTAGGCTCGATTTGCACTCGGGGCACACGGCGGAATAGAATCAAGTTGAATCCATTGACAAGGTAGTACCGCGCATACCTAGGCATGCCGTCAGTCGTTCGGTCCGACGCCGGCACTGGCTTGTTGTCGATTACGACATTTGCGAAATAGCCTGTTGGACTAGTAGGATCGGCATTGATGGAGAGCGAGTCTGCGGCATCGCCTGCTACCGCCGCTACCCTTTGTTGGTCGTCGAAACGCTTGATCGTGCGTGGCTTCATTGGTGGTTCCGGGATGACCCGCGCACTCAGAATGGGCATAGCGGCCGGATTTTGCGCGTGTAATGGAGGCAACAGTAGGCCACGTGGCCTTTGTTTGACTTCATCCGGCAGACTGTCGCGCGTCACGGGAAATGGTCCGCGCCAATCTCCGCCCAAGGAACGCGCAAATAGCCAGTAGTAGTAAGTCTTTCCGTAGGGTGGGATGCGCCTATCGTTAACTAAGGTGCTGAGGTCGGCGTCGGGATCTTCGTCACGGGCATCAAGTTGCTTTTTGTACATCGCATCAACGGAATCATCGATCACGACGCCACTCGTATCGACCATGATGGCATCCGTGTGATGGATGTCGTCGACGGCTCTGACCTCGGTCGTCAAACCGTCTGTCAAAATCGAAAAGGGCTGCCGCGGATCTGTTCCATTCTCCAGCACTTCGGGTGAAGCCGAGTTCATCTCTCGAGGCATTTCGACCTCCGCGCGTTCTCGGTCAGCTGGTCCTGGCGCGGTGTCCGTCTCGGTCCGAATTATCGAGAATGCGTTAAATTGCGCACCATGGCCACCAACGCCTTTCACGCATATTGAGACTACGCCGTCCCCGGTCGTAGGGATAAAAACAGTGTTCTGAACCGGCTGTTTCGACCCTGGATCAATGGTATTTTCTTGGTTGAAGTAACCGTCTTCTACAAAGTAGGCAGAAGGATCGGGCGCACCATCTTCGTATAAGGCCTTGTTGAGGCAATCGGTCACTCCACGAAGGTCCCGACGGCTTTCCAATGTTGTATTCAGACGTTGGCTTTCCCACGTCACCAAGCAATTGACGTTTTCAAAACGCAACTCGCCGTCGTTCTCCACGATCAATTCATCGGGAACCTCGAACTCCGCCTCCATGCCCATCAACCAGCCGATCGACTTGCGCTCAACTTCACCATTGTCGATCCGCTTCGCATCCGTTTCCTGACCAGAAGCAATCGCCACGGCAAGCGAACCTAGGCGGACCTGTTGATCACCTATGAGGCGCGCCATTGCCGGGGCTTCTTCAAGCAAACGATAATCCATATATGCACTTGTTTCGTTGCGAAGGACGTCCGGAAGGGTTGCTGACTCTAGAAAAACACGGTCGGCGTGCTCAGAGATTAATCTGCTTGTTCCAGAAACAAACGCCCCTGAGTCACTACGTTGAACCGATACGAAGTTTTCTCCGTCCTGCACCACCATCTCGGACGATCTGTGAAGATCGGTGTTGCGACCGAAAAATGTCTTGGCAACGTGATGAAAATAGTCGCGCGTGAAATTCTCTATCGCTTCTTTCGCCGCCGCTACTGCAATTTGAATCTCCGGGTCCTCGACAGACGAAGCCAGATTCCCGGTATTTTGAGCCAAGTGACTAGCGAGACCGGGCAGGATCAGTTCCTGAAGACGTGCCGAGGCACGCTCCACGACCACCATCGGGTTTGACTCAGCCGCACTCTTCAAGTGATCTGATGGCTTAAGTTCTTGAAAAACAATGCCCTGTTTGTTCCGCGGCGGGGCCAAAATTGCGCCGGCTTCAGGACCGGACGCAGAGATATAGGCAGGCAATGTTGGGTTTGGAGTGATTTCACCGTTCTTGCCGCGCACGTTGGGTATGCTAAGGGCAATATCCGACTCCAATATCGCCTTGGCTCGCGGCACAATCAACGGTCGCTGCGCTTGAGCACGATTGATTTCTTTTACGAGCCGATCACGGATTTCCCGAACAGGCTCATTGGCCCCTGCATTGATGCCAATGGTTGTATGGGTGCTTGATTCGGCTCCAGCGAACCGAACTTCATAGCGGCCTTCCTTCGCAACTTTGACGCGAAGGTCGCCTTCCTGACTGTAGACCCGGAATGCATAGTCGTCACGCGGCTTGATGATACCGAACTCTGGGACCGGGATCGGTGTGCTCCAGTCACTGCTCATTAATGTGAGGGTAACCGTGTCGCCCTCCTCGGGGAGGACGAAATCCTCCCGCAGACTAGGCTTTGTATGTATTGGAAGATCATCCGCATTGTCCTTGCGCAGGATTTCCCACCTGAACAGCATCCGTTTCGGAGCCGTGTTTGGATCTTGCCGAAAACAACCGACTCGGACTTCAAAGTGCTCCATCGGTGCCTCCTTGAGCGTTAGTGTCGTACAGTGCGGCGAGCCCAGCCATAAGCGCGTCCTCACGTGAACGCCCTCGCGCCAAATTTTCGCTTACGGCTTGCCGCGAGTCCCTGATGGCGGCGACTTCGGTTGTAGCCGAAAAATCGATAAAATCTGCGATGGGGCTTTCAGCCCCAAGCGCGTAGTCGAAATAGATCGTTCCACGGGCGCACGTACAGGGTGTTACGCAGACCTGGAAAGTGGCCGAGAACCCCGCTTCATAGCGTAGGGCAACGGATCCGCGCGTTATCCCGACTGTCAATATTAGCGTTGACCAAGCGCGAGCGTCGACCTTGAGGATGTCCCACTTGTAGCCGAGGACGTAAAGGCCGCCGCGAGCCGATATCGAAATGGCTATGGTTCCCTTCTGGAAATACCATTTCTCGTTGAGCGCCTCTAGATATCCTCCGACCACAATGCCTTCAATGAAGATGGAGCCTCCGATATAGGCGCCTAAAGCTCCACCTCGTGCTCCTATGTGTTCGCGATATCCGACACGAATTGCCACGGCGACAATTAGTGCGTTATCTTCTTCATCGGCAATTTTGCCGATCCTTACAAGCACTCCGCCTTCGACCGCGTTGATTGGAATAGGATAGGTTGGTGGCCGCCAATAAAATTTGACCGCGCGGGTCCAGTTCATGTCATGCGGATACCCCCAGTCGAATTCAAACCGTTTCGGTCCGACAACGAAGGCGACGGTACCCAGGTCCAAGAAAAACGTTCCCCAATTTAATGAAGGCAGCGTCAAGCTGCCGCCGATCGTTTTGTTCTTGGTATCGATCATCAAGACGATGCGGGTGCCACCGAAATCAAGATCGAAGATTTGGATTGTAAAACCAACCCGAATGATACCGTCATCACTCATGATGAGCGTGATATCTTGACCGTCGAAGATCTCGACGTGTTTTATGGTCAATTCCTTTGCATCAAGCCCGACGATCCAGCTGTATTCATCTGTATAGCGCCATTCTGTACCATCGGTCAGCTTCTCGCTGATGTCGTCCAAGTCAGTGCTTAGAATTGCCTGGCGCAAGCCAGGCTTCGTCGCCTGATGTGCCGCAAAGAGGGTGATCTGCTTGGCCGTCAGAATTCCAAGATCCATTGTCTCATCGGCCGATCCGCCGCCGACCGAAAAGACCCAGTACTTTTCATCCGCGTCCGTCTCGTCGCCATAGACGAAGAGCATTGATAAGGACGATGGGTCTTTGTCTTTCGGTTCCAAGGGTTTGCCGCAGCCATCGCCGCCGAGATCCCATTTCGCGACCGCTTTGCCTACAAACCTGTTCTTGTCTTTGTCGTAATCTGCTTCGGCCGTGACATGCATCGCGTTGAACAGGCAAAAGTCCAGAGCGCCCCATCCGAGCTTGTCGAAGCTGAAATTGAGACCGAGAGGGCCCCCACCTTCCTGTCCCCAATCGATGTTCAGCGCGGCCTTGACACGCGGTATGACCGGAAAGTCGGGAAGAAAGGACGATATGTTCAGATCGCCCACGAGCGAGAAGCGACGCCATTGTACGCCAAGGTCAGGCAGCTCGCCGTTTTCATTCGCCGGATTCTGAAGTCGAAGGCTTTTGATATCGAACTTGAAACCCTTGAATGAGATATCAAGCTTACCGTCGATGTCTAAATCTGGGAACGACCAATTTTTGAATGGATTGTCCAAATCGAACTTGAGCCCGCTGAACAACAGTTGCTTTAGACGACCCTTTGTTGCTTCGTCGAGCAGGCCACCCTCTTTGAATTTGAGCGCGCCATCCATGTCGGCTGACCACTTGTATTTATCTTCCGACTCACGTTCTCCATCGAGCGTGATCTGTGAAACTTCGATGCGTTCAAGATCAAGCATGTCGACCGTGAAACCCGTGTCCGGCGACGAAGCTTTCAGCTCCAGCCGTTCTTCGCCCGCGTCGGTTTCCCAGCGACCGGTGATGACGAGAAAGTTCGGGATCCGCTTATCGCGTTTGAGTTCCTTGTCGAAAAACGGCAACTGCCACCAGAATTCCAGATCAAGCCGAATGACCTGGTTTTGGTGCATTAGGACGTTCGCCTCGGTGAGTATCAGGCCAACACCCTGTAAGTTCGCCGGGCGCTGCAGATCCGCTACAGGTACGTCTATCAACGTATCGAGTTCGCTATCGAGACCGATCAAGGTCTCTGTGCCCTCCGCTGCGTAGTCATAGCGAACCACCGCAGAAGCACCTTGGCCGTCGACCCAGGCCAATGGATACCTTAGCTGCGAAAGAACCTTGCGCGCGATGGCCGGTAAGGCTGCAGGCGGGTCGACCCGGCCATTGAAGAGAAAGACGCCAGACCAATCGTCTTGAAGCGGGTTGGACGCATTGCCCTTTGCCGGCGGCGCTTTTTTGTCCACAACCCTGAGCCACCAGCCATCATCATCGTCCGATACGGGTAGGGCTTTGTAGAATCTTGGGACTTCCTGACCGTTTGGCGGCGTGTAGGCGGGGATGTCGGCTATCAGAGACTTCGTGCCATTCTCATCCGGGCCGATCCTAACAAGGGGTGCGCGAACATCGAACTCCTCCGCTTCGGTGGGCAAATTTCGGATAGCGTCAAAGACCAGGGTGGAATTCTCGTCGAGGGCTACGTGCCACCCGGCTGGCATTTGCCACGCGAGCTTCTCCACTTCGGCCAAGTTGTCATCTAGGATCTTCCTTAGCTGGCCCTTATTCCTTTCCTTGAAGTCTTCAAAGTCTGTTTTGCGTTCATTGTTGGCAGAAGAAGCAGGCTCTACCCAATGGCGACGAATTTCGTGGTTGGACAGGTTTGCGCCTACCTCCGTCCAGAAAATCTTCGGTTTTCGACTGTCTCGAAGCTGGCTGACATTGCCAATTGACCCCATAGGCACTTCGGGGAAATCCATCCCAACGTCGATATTCTCATATATCTCTTCGTGTAGACTCTGTCCGCGCTTGGCCATCTCCATGATGTTCTCAGGCAACAACCCGTTTTGGACCTTGCGCGACACCTTTGAGTTTGCTCCGAACGATAGGCCTGTGTTTTCTGGCTGGTTCGGTCGGGTAGATGAAAGCGCGCTCGCGAATCCGTCTAGGATATCGCTCGCACCATTCACAGTGATTTCGCCGCGAAGTCGAGTTTCCAAGAGTGTGCCATCTGATTTGAAGACCTTCTCCACGTACGGCGCGTCACCCTTGGGTACGTACTTCTCCTGGCGCGGATCATGGACTTGCCGGTCAGGTTCATCTTCATCCTCTGACAGCACGAGATTGGCATCGCCCTTGAGCGGGGTCTTGCGGAATTGCGTAATCTTGAAGGACCACGTATCGGCTGGACCGGCCGTGGAATAGCGCGTGTGGATGGTGACTGCGTCGTCCGCGGGTTGGATGTCCATCACAACATCGCCGACGCTGAGCACTTCCGATGCCGCCAAAGCGGCATTGGAATTGATCCCCACAACGCCAAGGGCTGAGTTCAGCCGCGCGCGGTTGGCCGAAACCCGAGCCACAGCAAACGGCACCGTCACTGACTGCACTTCGACACGGTCATTGTCCGCCGAAGACTCTGAAACCGCCCCCGCCTCTCTGGGCACGGCAGTGTTGTGACGCAGAACGATTTCGGTGCCGTACAAGCGTCGGCCGGCGCCGGACTGATCGGCCACGCCCAAATGCTGGATCTCGCCGGCGACCACCAAACGATGTTCACCCGGAGCCAGCGGTGCCTCCGACAGCGAGGCCCCCGCACTGGTTCCAATGCGGGGCGCGCCGCCATCATAGCGGATCTCGAGCTTTCCGACGACCGGTCGCACGGCATACTCAGCGCGGGCACCGTTCGTGTCGTCGCTTTTCCTCGTCGTATCAACCCCTAGGAATCTACCAAAATCCTCAAGCCGAGCGTTGGGGCCCGCCACAGCCGTTGGAAACACTACTCCGGCAACGATTCCGTTGGTATTGATTTCAAAGGGCCCCAAATTTCCTTTCAAAAGCGGCGACAGTGTCGATGGGCGACTATGATGGCCACCGTCGGTTAACCTGAAAGGACTCGATTCCCGAAGGATCGCTAGGTTGCCCTCGCCGAACCCATTCCCGTTGCGCGGCCGCAAGCGCACACCCGGCGTCAAGGCTCGGGGTATAATTGCAGCGAGCGGCGCCTCGTCAAAAATTTCAATATAAAACTGATCGGAGACGGCCCCGATCGATGCGGGTCTACCAACATCGGTGTCTAACTGAAAATTGATCTCCCATATTTCATCGCCGTTTTCTTCAGTGGACGGCATCATGAGGAAATGCTCGTCGCCATCGTCAAGCTGAATTTTTCCGGCCTTTTCGAAAGCTGCCTTGTTGGGAGAAACGGCGATTCCAAGCGCATTTCCGGAAAATTCATTCTCTTCGCCGTCGCCTTCGGCTCGGATATGACAGGTGAACCGACTCAGCGCGATCACGTCTGCAGCCATTTGCGCAAACTCTAGCCCGTAGGTCGTGGCCTGGTCTGGAACATATACTCGGTCCTTGTTCGGAAACCCAAAGACGAACCGGACCGGCAGAGCACCAGTGTTGACCGCGCGGTAGGTATCAGCTGGACCGTCCACCGCGGTCACCTCGATTGGTATGCCGTCGCTCAGCGCCTTGATGTCCCGACCTTGCCATTGACCGGTTAAAGAGCGGTCTGTCTTCACCACCCCATCCACAGGATCCGACACCGGAGCATCCACGATCTCGAAAGGTCCAAACAGAAGTGTTATGGGCATGTTTTCGACCTTCCCCTTTAAATGCTCCGTGGTCTCTTTGACCTTTTTCTCTGGCGGCTACTGCACAGTCGGCGAGCGGATACCAAAATCGGCTTGTAAATTGCGTTCGATGCGGATGCGGTCATTGGGATAGACGTAGACATCGCGTCGACGCAGGCTCCAGTCGTCTTGGCCGACCTTTCTTTCGTCTCCCGCGTAAGTTCCGCTATAGGAAGACACGAAGAACGAACCGGCGGGTTCCGAGACCAAACGCCCTTGGGCATCGTATTTTCGAGGTTCGACAACGGCGAGATAGTAGGGATCGGTCTCACCAATCGAACGTGGGCCGCCTGTGGAGCGCAATACATCCGCTAGCGTCATCGCCGGTGACCACGTCAACTCTTGCGATTGACCATCGCGGAAGACGTTGATTGTCCGGGGGGCAAGTCGAACCTGGATGTCCGATATGTTGTTATTATCCGTGTTGTAGAATTGTCTTTGTGCCACCAGCAGTCCCTTGCGATGCAATGTGTCAATGACATTGCCAACAGGTGTACCAAGGCGAAAATGGACCGTTTCTTTAATGGGCGGAGGTTTGTTCAGGGCATTGGTCCCTACCTCTCCAATCTGCACCGTAAGACCTAGGGGGCCGGCTTCGAACGTGTGATGTTGCAACCTTATTGTACTGGGTTCGTCCTGCGTCCTGAAAGTAACGTAGAAGCGGTCTCCCGGGGCCAGAGGGACGTGACTGCGATCGCGTGCCCCAATCGGCAAAGCCGCGCGTTGCTCCTGAATCGCCCATCCCGTTTCAAGGCCGGGGTGGTTAGCGGCGCATCCTCCCAACAAGAGGCCGAAGCTTAGCGCGATTAAAATACGCAATGGCCAGTCCCCCCTTTGCCGGTGCGCGGCTAAATCAGATCGAGTCATGTGGATATTCTCCGGTAGAATCACTTTTTTGTGATTCAGCTTACCAGCTCGAGTTACATACACCAGCGCTGATATTCGTTGTATAGTTCTCACTGGATCTTCGAAGCGCGAGCAGGCACGGGAGCACTGCAAGCAAGATGGCTCCGTAGCGCAGCGCCGTTCGCAGCCAGGGGCTCGTGGCGATCCCGGTGAGAAGCCCGCCGATCACCGCCGCCCCCGCTTCCAGTCATCGAGCCGAGCGTAGATCGTGACCGCAATCCCGCCGAGAGCCACGGCGATGAACACCCAGCGCAGAGTGTCGAGATACGGCACGAGTGGTAGGATAGCGGTCTGAGTCTCGGCCAACACGCTCTGCGCGACCTCAACGCCCGCAGCACCCAGCGTCGCGACGCCGGCCGCACCACCACCCTTCATTGTGCGGCTGTCGGCCAGCACCTCGCGCGCGGGCGGCGTCTCCGCTGCGAATGCGGTCTCCCGGACTGGGAACCGCTCGCCACATTGTCGCGCGGGCCCCAGGTCGACATGCATGAACCCCGAGCGCGGGTAGAAGCCGAAGCCGAGGAACCCGACCTCGCGCGCCGCGGCCTCGAAGGCCACTGGGTGGTGGTTCGCCATGGCGATGTCGAAGGCGGCGCCGTCGAGATGCTTCGACCGGGTCGCGCCGCCGACGGCGCGTTTGTGCTCGGGGCTGCGATAGGCGGAGCGGACGATCAGCGGCTTGCCGAGCCGGTCGCGCAGCGCCTGCAGCTTGTCGAGCGCCGGTTCGTTGATCAGCAACTTGCCGGTGCCCCGGCAGGCGATTTCTGCGGCGAGAAGTTGGGCCAGCACCAGGTGCCCTCGGGCGCCTCCCGCCAATGGTCGTAGAAGCTCGTGGTCATGTGGGTCCTCCAAAACGAAAAACCCGCCTCGAGGGCGGGTCATTGCGGGCTGATGAATGGGGAATGGTGAGCGGCTACGGGCCGCCGACGAAGATCTTCAGCTTGATCGCGATGCCCGCGAGCAGCGCCGGCATCACGCCGGTGGTGATCATGCGGACGGCCGTCTGCATGGCGGTGCGGCGGACCAGCCGGATGCAGTCCACAAGGGAGCGCAGATCGCGGATGGAGAGCGCGGCCTCGTCGCCGTCGAGCCCGACATCGGCGAGCGCGCGCTTCGCGCCTTCTTCGGCCGCATGGGTCAGGATCGCCTCGAACTCGCCGTCGGGCATGCGGACGCAGCCCTCGGATCGGGGTGGTGTCATCGGGTCCTCCTTCCGCCGCTCAGCCGATCTTGCAGCCCCAGAAGGACGTGTGATCGGCGGCGAAATAGCCGTCCGCGACCCGGAAATACCCCTGCAGCTCGACGGTATCGCCCGCGGTGAGCGACACCATGGTCTGCAGCCAGATGGCGGTGGCCAGCGAAACGTGGGTGGCGGAAATTTCGCCGAGGGAGCCGCGGATTTCCGTCGCGCCGTTCAGGACGAGCCGCCCCCGCATGCGGGCGGTGGTGCTGGCATTGACCTTGTACATGAGCGTCGCGCCGAAGAGGTAGGTGCCGTCGACCGGGGCCACGAACCGGTTGTTCGTAGCGTCGAAGGCGCCCTGATCGTTGTAGTCGGTGTTGTTCAGGCCGATCTTCGTCCAGGTGCCGACGCCGACGTAGTTGTCGTAGTTGGTGTAGGCCTTGAACCGCGGGAGCCGGGGCTGGTCGACGATGCCGGTGGCGTTGTCGACGCTGAGCCCGTCGAAGAAGGTGCTGCCATCGGCCGAGACCGCAAGACGAAACCGGTCGGAGCCGAACAGCCCGACTAGCGCCTTGGTCACGAAGCCGGTCTGCAGGATCAGCCCGAGATCGTCGGCCGCGGTCTCCTTGGTCATGGTGTAGAACAGATCGCCAGTGCCGCCCTCGGCCAGGGTCTTCGCCGTCCAGAGCGCGGCGTTCAGCTAGGCCGAGAACGGGTTCGACGCATCTGCCGTGGTGCCCAGCCCGAGGAGCGCGAGGTTCTGCAGTGCCGTGGGTGTCGTGCCGACCCAGCCGGACCCGTCGTAGACCAGCAGCAGTTCCTCGTCCTCGACCCACGCCCTCCAGCCGGTCCGGGGCGGCAGACGCAGCCAGGCGCCGTCCGTCCAGAGCGCAACGTTCAGGTCCCAGCCCGCCCAGTCGCCCTTCG
>NZ_JAATOS010000682.1:0-1752 GCF_011806505.1 Salipiger sp. HF18
CTTTGGTCATTGTCGTCTCCATGTTGGGGTTCGGGGCCTTTGCGGCCCTCTTGTCGGGGTTCAGAGCAGCGCCAGCACCTCGTCACGGTCGGGCGGCGTGGCGGGGCCCTGGCGGGTGACCGAGAGGGCGGCGGCGATGTTGGCGTAGCGCGCGGCGCGGAGCGGGTCGCCCGAGAGCGACAGCTCGGCCACGAAGCTTCCGATGTGGCAATCGCCGGCGCCGTTGGTGTCGACGGGCGTGACCTCGTGGGCGGGCAGGCGGTGCAGGGTGCCCTTGGTGGCCATCAGGCAGCCGTCGGCGCCAAGGCGCACCAGCGCGCCCTGACGGCCCCATGCCAGCGCGCGCACCGCGACCTCGGCGTCGGTGTGGCCGGTCATCACGCGCGCCTCGACGGCATTGGCGCTGATCCAGTCGGCGCGGTTGCGCAGGGTGTCGACGAGCGCGGGCGGCAGCTCGGCGATCATCGGCGAGGGGTCGAAGAGGAAGCGCCGGTCGCGGGGCAGCTCTTCGATCCAGCTGGCCAGCGCGTCGCGGGCGTCGGGGTAGTGCAGCGTGTAGCCCGAGACCATGACCCAATCGACGGGCGCGAGGTCGATGGTGGCAAGCGCCTCGGCGGTGATCCGGCCCTCGGCGCCGGGCCAGGCGATGAAGCTGCGCTCGCCGTCGGGCTCCAGCATCACGGTGCAGCAGCCCTGGTCGTGATCCGGGATCGGCGGGCGCGCGCAGGCGATGTCGCGGTCGCCGAGCGCCGCGGCGGCAGTGTAGCCGAAGGGGCCGGTGCCGAGCGTGCCGCCCATGGTGGCCTTGATCCCAGCGGCCCGCGCGGCGGCCAGCGCGTTGAAGCCGCCGCCCACGGTCATCTCGAAGCCGGTGACCACCGCCTCTTCGCCCGAGGCGGGAAGCGCGCGCACCCGGTAGACGAGGTCGATCACCGGGCCGGTCATCTGCATCAGCCGGGGCATGGGGTGCCTCCTTGGCGCAGGGTCAGAAGGGCGTGGACCACGGGAGCGAGGTCGAGCCCGCTGGCCTCGGTGACCTCGGCCACCACCGTGTCGGGCAGCGGGCAGCCGGTGGCGCCGCCCATGGCGCCGGCAATGGCGCCGATGGTGTCGGTGTCGTCGCCGATGTTGGCGGCAGAGAGCAGCGCCTGCCACAGGTCGCCCCGCGCCAGCCGCAGCAGTCCGAAGGCCATGGGCACGCTCTCGCGGCTTGCGACCGAGCTGCCGATGGTGGCGATGAGCTGCTCCTCGTCGCCGGTTTCGGCGATCTCGAGCGCCAGCGCGATGCGTCCCGCCACGTCGGGCTCGCCCACCGCGTTGCCAAGCGCCTGACCTGCGCGGGCCGATGCCAGCGCGGGATCGAGCGACGCGTCGAAGCCTTGCCCGGCGACGCCAGCGCTCACAACCATGGCCACGGCCGAGGCGGCGGCGATGGCCTCGCCTGTGTTGTGGGTCACGCGGCAGGTGCGGGCCACACGGGCGGCGATCTGCGCCACGTCGGGCGGGGTCGCGATGCCCACCGGGGCGATGCGCATGGCGGCGCCGTTGGTGGTGCCGCGACGGCCGGTCTCTTCGGGCGGGGTGCCGGCGAGCAGCGCCTCGATGGCAGCCTTCGAGGACGGCCCCAGCAGGTCCGCAAGCCCCTTGGCGCGGATCCCGGCCTCCCACTCCAGCAGGTCGCGCGCCCAGCCCGCGTCGTCGAAGCCCTGAGGCTCGGCGATCAGGCGGCGCGCCAGAAGCAGGGTCTGCTCG
>NZ_JAATOS010000683.1:0-1738 GCF_011806505.1 Salipiger sp. HF18
GTAGACCTTGTCGTTCACCACGATGGCGGCGAGCGGCATGTAGGACGAGGTGAGCTGCTTCGAGGTCACGAGGATGTCGGGGGTGAAGCCGAAGCGCTCGCAGCCGAAGGGCTTGCCGGTCCGGCCGAAGCCGTTGATGACCTCGTCCGCCACCAGCAGGATGTCGTACTTGGCGCAGATTTCCGCGACGCCGGGCCAGTAGCCCTCGGGCGGCACCATGACACCGCCGGCGCCCATCACGGGCTCACCGATGAAGGCGCCGATGGTCTCGGGGCCCTCGGCGATGATGGTGTCCTCGAGTTCCTTCAGCAGGCGCGCGGTGAACTCTTCTTCGGTCTCGCCTTCCTCGGCGAACTTCCAGTAGTGCGGCGTGGTCAGGTGGGTGACCGGGATCGCCGGAAGGTCGAAGTCCTTCTGGTTCGCCGGCAGGCCGGTGAGCGAGCCCGACGCGATGGTGATGCCGTGGTAGGCCTTGTTGCGCGACAGGAACTTCTTCTTCTCCGGGCGGCCGAGGCCGTTGTTGAGGAACCAGACCATCTTGACGACGGTGTCGTTGGCTTCCGAGCCGGAGTTGGTGAAGAACACCTTGTTGAGCCCCTCGGGGGTCATCTCGACGAGCTTCTCGGCCAGACGGATCGACGGCTCGTGCGACTTGTGCGCGAAGGTGTGGTAGTAGGGCAGCTTCTTGAGCTGCTCGTAGGCGGCATCGGCGAGACGGGTCTCCGAGAAGCCCACCGCGACCGACCACAGGCCTGCCAGTGCCTCGATGTATTCCTTGCCCTCGGTGTCATAGACCTTGGCGCCGTCGCCATGGCTCATGATCATCGGACCCTTTTCCTCATGCAGGCGCATGTTGGTGTAGGGGTGCATCGTGTAGGCGATGTCGGCGGCGTGAAGCGAATTCGGACGCTGGTTCATTTGGGATCCCTTGTTGGCTGTCGGGCCCGCGCGGGCCCGGGGTTTCGGTTCGGGGAAGGGCCATGGGAGACTCGGGTCCCCGTTGGCGGCAAGTCTAAGTGCAGTTGGCGGGAAAGGTCACGTGGGAATTTGATCAAATCTCCTCCAGCCCGCACCATTCGGCGATAAAGAGCGCAATCGTGCCCGTCACGCGCTTCACCGACGACAGCTTCACGCGCTCGTCGAAGCCGTGGATCGCCTCGGAGTAGGGGCCGTAGACGAGGCAGGGGGTCTCGCCGTAGATCACGAAGACCCGGCCATCGAGATAGCCCGGCGTCACGAAGCTCTCGAGCGGCTTGGCGTAGCTCGACATGTGGGCGCGGGCGAGGGTCTCCTCGGCCTCGGTGCCCTCTTCGAGCACGTAGCCCTCGGCGAAGAAGCCGTTGAAGATGACCTGCGGCGGGTTGTTGGCAAGGAACGGGATGCCGTCCGACACGCGGCGCAGGTGGTCCTCGATCTCGCGGGCGGCGTCCGCGGCCTTGATGCCGGGATAAAGCGCGATGCGGCAATCGAATTCGCACCATGCCGGCACCGACGAGGCCCAGTCGCCGCCCGCGATCTTGCCCACGTTGAAGTTGATCGGGTGGTCGAGCTCTTCGAAGTAGCGGTGGTCGCTCTTCTGGTCGTTCCACGCGGCCTCGAGCGCGCGCAGCCCCTTGATCAGCTCGTAGGCGGCCTCGATGGCGTTGGCGCCGGAGCCCGCCTCGCGCACGTGGACGGGCACACCCTGCACCCGGACGCGGAACCACAGCACGCCGGTGTTGGCGCGCACCAGCTTGTC
>NZ_JAATOS010000684.1:0-1737 GCF_011806505.1 Salipiger sp. HF18
CGCTGACCGTGGCCGATGCCGAGGCGCTGGCGGCGGGTCTCAATGCCCTGTCCGACCCGGAGAAGCAGAGCGCCATGGGGGCCGCGGCGCAGGCGGCGCTGCGTCCGCAGGCAGATGCACGAGAACTTGTCGGGGCAATCACACAACGTCTGGACGCTGCCTCCTGAGCGCGGCAGTCTCGACGCTCGAATCGAGCAAGCAACAAAGCAATGAGCCTGATCTCACACTACGCCAAGGCCGCGAAACGCGCGAAAGTCCCGTACCTGCAATACGCTGCCCTGTGCTACCGGCAGCGTGGTGGAAAACTGCAGATCCTGATGATCACCAGCCGTGGCGGACGCCGCTGGACGCTGCCCAAGGGCTGGCCCATGCGCAAGCGCAGCCCCGCCGAGACCGCCGCGCAGGAAGCCTGGGAAGAGGCCGGCGTCCGGGGCGAGGCCAAGGGCAAGTGCATCGGCGGCTACACCTACACCAAGATCTCCGAACCGCAGCAGCATCTCGCCATCGTCTTCCCGCTCGAGGTCAAACGGCTCGAGAAGCGTTTTCCCGAGCGCGGCAAGCGCAAGCGTCGCTGGATGAGCCGCCGCAAGGCCGCTGCGGTGGTGTCCGAGCCGGAGCTCGCGAAACTGCTCCGCGACTTCGAGCCCGGCGGCCGGCGCTCGTGACGCTCTCTTGAAAGCCACTGAAAGAACACTAGGTTTTTCTGGATATATCCGGACATACACATGATCCAGTACTCCCTCAGATGCGCCGAGGATCACCGCTTCGACAGCTGGTTCCAGTCCGCGAGCGCCTTCGACAAGCTCCATGCCGCCGGCATGGTGACCTGCGCCGTGTGCGGCACGACCGAGGTCGAGAAGGATCTGATGGCGCCGCGCGTGAACGCGCAGGCCGCCCGCCCAGAGGCCGAGGCCGCGCCTGCGCTCTCGGGTCCCGCGTCCCCCGCCGAGCAGGCGCTGCGGGCGCTGCGCGAGCAGGTCGAGAAGACCTCGGAATACGTCGGGCGCGACTTCGCGGCCCAGGCCCGTGCCATGCACGAGGGCGACGCGCCGCAGCGCGCGATCTGGGGCGAGACCCGCGGCGACGAGGCCCGCAAGCTGATCGAGGACGGCGTGCCGGTGGCGCCGCTGCCCTTCCGCCCCACCCGCAAGACCAACTGACGCAACCAGCGCCGGGCCACCCGGCCCCGGCCGGCGCCACGCCCTTGGTGCCCGGGCTCGCGAGATCCACCGCATCCCCGAATTCGCGCGTCCGCCGCAGGCCCCGCCGCCGGCCTCTTGCGCCGCGCGCGGGCGCGGATTAAACCCCGCCTGATTCAGACCACCCGGGGGGTGCTTCATGCCCGTTCTCGTGATGAAATTCGGCGGCACCTCCGTCGCGACGCTCGACCGGATCCGGCGGGCGGCGAAACGCGTCGGCGTCGAGGTGGCCAAGGGCTACGATGTCATCGTCATCGTCTCTGCCATGTCCGGTGAAACCAACAAGCTGGTGGGCTTCGTCGAAGAGACCTCGCCGCTGTTCGACGCGCGCGAATACGACGCCGTCGTGTCCTCGGGCGAGAACGTGACCGCCGGCCTGATGGCGCTCACCCTGCAGGAGATGGACGTGCCGGCGCGCAGCTGGCAGGGCTGGCAGGTGCCGCTGATGACCACCAGCGCGCACAGCTCGGCGCGGATCGTCGACATCCCGACCGACAACATCAACCGCAAGTTCGGCGAGGGCATGAAGGTCGCGGTC
>NZ_JAATOS010000685.1:0-1736 GCF_011806505.1 Salipiger sp. HF18
CGGCCTTGACCTTGACCCCGAAGAGCGCCTCGACGGCCTCTTTCACCTGGGGTTTCGTCGCGTCGATCGACACCTCGAAGACAACCGCGCCGTTCTCGGACGCCATGGTCGACTTCTCGGTGATGATCGGCTTGCGGATCACGTCGTAATGTTCGGGCTTCGCACTCATTTCAGTCGAGCCTCCAGAGCTTCGACACCCGCCTTCGTGAGCACCAGGGTGTCACGCTTGAGGATGTCATACACGTTCGCACCCATGCTGGGCAGCACGTCCAGACCGTCGATGTTGGCAGCGGCCTTGGCGAATGCCTCGTTCACTGCGGCGCCATCGATGATCAGCGCGCGCTTCCAGCCCAGGCTCTTCACCTGTGCTGCCAGCGCCTTGGTCTTGCCTTCCGAGTCGGCTGTGTCGATCACCACGAGGGCGCCGGACTTCGCCTTGGCCGAGAGGGCCATCTTCAGGCCGAGCGCACGAACCTTCTTGGGAAGGTCATGGGCGTGGCTGCGCGGGGTCGGGCCCTTGTAGATGCCACCCTTGCGGAAGATCGGCGCCTTGCGGGAGCCGTGGCGTGCGCCACCGGTGCCCTTCTGGCGGTAGATCTTCTTGGTCGAGTAGCTGACTTCCGAGCGGGTCTTGACCTTGTGGGTACCGGCCTGCGCCTTGTTGCGCTGCCAGCGGACCACACGGTGCAGGATGTCGGCGCGCGGCTCGAGATCGAAGATCTCGTCCGTCAGCTCGACTTCGCCCGCGGCGGTGCCGTCGAGTTTGATCACGTCGAGTTTCATTCGTCGCCTTCCTTCTTCTCGGCCTGGATCTCGGCCTCGGCTGCTTTCAGCGCGGCTTCTTCCTGGGCGGCCTGCTCTGCTGCCGCGGCGGCTGCTGCTGCAGCTTCCTCGGCGGCTGCGGCTGCGGCAGCTTCCTCGGCGGCTTTGGCGGCTTCTTCAGCGGCGGACTTCAGGGCTGCCGGCAGAATGGCGTTCTCGGGGAACGGCTTCTTGACGGCGTCCTTGATGGTGACCCAGCCACCCTTCGAACCCGGGACGGCGCCCTTGATCATGATGATGCCGCGGTCGGCATCGGTCTTCACGACCTGAAGGTTCTGGGTGGTGACACGGACGGCACCCATGTGGCCTGCCATCTTCTTGCCTTTGAAGACCTTGCCCGGATCCTGACACTGGCCGGTCGAACCGTGCGAACGGTGCGAGATCGACACACCGTGCGAGGCACGCAGACCACCGAAGTTGTGCCGCTTCATGGCACCCGCGAAGCCCTTACCGATGGTCGTGCCGGACACGTCCACGAACTGGCCTTCGAAGTAGTGGTCGGCGGTGATTTCCTCACCGACTCTGATCAGGTTCTCAGCGTCGACGCGGAATTCCGCGATCTTCCGCTTCGGTTCCACCTTAGCGACGGCGAAGTGGCCGCGCATCGGATTCGAGACGTTCTTGGCCTTGATCGAACCGGCGCCGAGCTGAACGGCGGTGTAGCCGTCCTTGTCAGCGGTCCGCTGGGCCACGACCTGACATCCGTCGAGTTGGAGAACGGTCACAGGGATCTGCTTGCCGTCTTCCATGAACAGCCGGGTCATGCCGACTTTCTTTGCGATAACTCCAGAGCGCAACATCTACGGAGTCCTCCTTACACCTTGATCTCGACATCCACGCCGGCGGCGAGGTCGAGCTTCATGAGCGCGTCCACCGTCTGCGGGGTCGGATCGACGATGTCCAGGAGCCGCTTG
>NZ_JAATOS010000686.1:0-1733 GCF_011806505.1 Salipiger sp. HF18
CGCTGTCCTCGGCAGTGCTCCGGCTGCGCCACAGCGGCAACCCGGGCGCGAAGCTCGCTTTTGCGGCGCTCTGGGTCCTGATTTTCGCCCTCAGCTATCTTCTGTGACGGATGGAACCGGGGGGAGATCGACATGGCCAAGACCGCTGAGACACGCGGCGCGGACGACGGCATGGGCCCGCTCGACTCGGGTCTCGGGCTGCTGTTCCTCGCGGCCTTCCCGCTGATCCTGCTGCTGTTCCAGGGCCGCGCGAGCTCTGCCTTTGCCGCGGTCTTACAGCTGGCAATGCTGCTGTCCGCGCTGCGGCTGATCCACCGCGGCCAGCAGATCCAGAACGCCTATGACGCCGCGACCGCCGCCCGCGCGCCCCGCTTTCCGCGCAAGATCGCGGGCGCCTTGCTGATCGGGCTGATGGTGCTGATCCTTGCCGGGCATCACTTCGCCAACCTCCTCGTGCCGCTGGTCTTCGGCATCGTCGCCACCGGGCTCAGCCTCGCCGCCTTCGGCTTCGACCCGCTGACGCCCAAGGGCTGCATTTGCGGCACCGGGAACGCCTGCGAGGAAGACACGACCGGCCCCGATCCCCTGGCGCTCGAGGCGCTGGAGCGGATCAATGCCAAGCTCGACGAGATGGTCTACGAGGTCGCCAACCTCGGCGATACCGAGCTGACCCGCCAGGTCGAGGCGCTGAAAAACGGCATCATGGGGCTGATCCGCACGCTGGGCGAGGATCCGGGCGGCATCAGGCGCCTGCGCAGGCCCGTTGTCCGCTTCGTGGAACTGTTCCGTCGCGAGAACGACCAGCTCGTCGCGGCCTGGGATACGGTCGACCGCGTCCGGGCGCGCCGGCGCTACGTCGCCCGCGTCACCGCGCTGGGTGACACCTTCGAGGACCGCGCCCGCAAGGCCGGTGCAAGGACCGGGCGTGACGCCTTCGAACTGGAGGCCGACCTCCTGTGGAACCGCATGGCACACAACCGCGCTGCCTGAGCGAAACCGCGCCGACTCCCCTAGCAAGTTCCCGCCTTTGCCCCTAAGTTTTCCACGAACCGCGGAAATACTGGAGGCGGCATGTCTGGTTCTGCACTGCAGAGAACGGCTTATGTTCTTCTGATCGTGCTCCTTTTCGGGGTCTCTTCGGGATGGCTCGGAGGGCTCTGATATGGCGCAGCGCTACGGCGGCAAGTACAGCCCCGACTCCCCCGAGGGCGAGGCCCCCGAGACGGCAGAACGCGTCCGCCCCAGCCACTACAAGGACGCGCGGGTCGATCCGGTCGGCGCCCGTTCCAACGTGCTCTTCGCGCCGCCCATCGTGCTGGCCGCAACCTCGCTCGGCGGCGGCGCGGCACAGCTCGCCACCGGCCTTGCCGGCGCCGGTGTGCTGCTTCTGGGCGCGTGGCTCCTGCGCGAGGGGCTGCGGGCCGAGGCCGCCTTCGCGGAACGCCGCGTGGCGCGCCGTCCGGCGATTCCGCGCAAGATCTTCGCGGCCGGGCTCGCCGGGCTCGGCGTCGCCATCGCGGTCCTGAGCAAGGCCGATTCCATGCAATTCGCCGCCCCCCTGCTTTACGGGCTCAGCGCCACCGCGCTGCATCTTGCCGCCTTCGGCATCGACCCGCTCCGGAGCAAGGGCATGGAGGGCGTCGACACCTTCCAGCAGGACCGCGTCGCCCGCGCCGTGCAGGAGGCCGAGACCTACCTGACCGAGATGGAGGACGCCGTCCGCCGCGCCCGAG
>NZ_JAATOS010000687.1:0-1730 GCF_011806505.1 Salipiger sp. HF18
CCGGGGGGCGCCGGGCCTGCCCGCCCCGGGGGGTGGGAGGGGCGGCGCCGGGGGCGCGACGGGGGGGGGCCGGGCAGGGGGGCGGGGGGGGGTTCCCGGAAAGGGGGACCGCCCCGGCCTTTTCCCGCCGCTCGGAATCGTGTGAAGAGGGACAGGCCGGGCCGCTGCGGTCCGGCGCTGACCATTCGACCCGGCCCGGACGGGCGTTTCTGCCCTCCGGCCCGACCGACCCCTGAAAGGACCGCAGCCCTTGCGACTGATTTTCTGGCTCGTTGTGCTCGTCGCGATCGGCGGGATTGCGTGGATCCGGCTGGCGCCTTCGGACCCGGCGGTCTGGCACGTGGATCCCAAGGTGACCGCGGACCAGGATCTTGCCGCAGGCGTGCGAAGGCGCATTCCGGGCGACGAATCCCGCTTCGAGTCGCTGCACCGGATCATCCTCGAGACCCCGCGCACCGAAGTGCTGGCGGGCAGTCCGGGCGAGGGCCGCGTGACCTACATCACCCGTTCGCAGTGGATGGGCTTTCCCGACTACACCACCGTGCAGCTCGACGAGACCAACCTCGAGCTCTTCGCGCGGCTGCGCTTCGGCACCACGGATTCGGGCGTGAACAAGGCTCGTGTCGAGAGCTGGTTGCAGCGGCTTCAGGCCACCGACGCCGAGTGAGGGCGCTGCCGCGGCCCGGCCGTTGCACTGGCGTGTGCGCTGGCGGGGCCGCCAAACCGGTGGCCGGGCACGCAGGCGCCCTTGACCGCCGCGCGGTTTCGGGAAAGAGAGTTGCGCCATGATCCCGGCAGACCGACTTCAGCAGATCCGCGAACGTTTCGAATATCTCGAGGCCCGTATGGCCGAGGGAGGGGGCGACATTGCCGCGCTTGGCCGTGAATACGCCGAGCTCAAGCCGGTGGTGGACCAGATCGCCGAGTGGAACCGCCTGCAGGCGGATCTCTCCGAGGCCGAAGAAATGCTGGCGGATCCCGAGATGAAGGCGCTGGCCGAGGAGGAGCTTCCCGCCCTCCGCGCCCGGATGCCCGAGGCCGAGAAGGCGCTGCAGCTGGCGCTTCTGCCGCGCGATGCCGCCGACGCCCGTCCCGCGATCCTCGAGATCCGCCCCGGCACCGGCGGCGAGGAGGCGGCGCTGTTTGCCGGCGATCTCGCGCGCATGTACCAGCGCTACTCCGAGGCCCGCGGCTGGCGCTGGGAGGTGATCGAGGAGCAGGACACCGAGCTTGGCGGCCTCAAGGAGCTGGTGGTGCGCATCGAGGGCGAGAACGTCTTCGCGCGGCTCAAGTTCGAATCCGGCGTCCACCGGGTCCAGCGCGTACCCGAGACCGAATCCGGCGGCCGCATCCACACCTCCGCCGCCACCGTCGCGGTGCTACCCGAGGCCGAGGCGGTCGACATCGACATCGCCCCCGGTGACCTCCGCATCGACACCATGCGCAGCTCGGGCGCCGGCGGCCAGCACGTCAACACCACCGACTCGGCGGTGCGGATCACCCACCTGCCCACCGGCCTCGTGGTGACCAGCTCGGAGAAATCCCAGCACCGCAACCGCGAGATCGCGATGAATGTGCTGCGTGCGCGGCTCTACGACATGGAGCGACAGAAGGCCGACGACGCGCGCGCCTCGGACCGCCGCGCGCAGGTGGGCTCGGGCGACCGCTCCGAGCGCATCCGCACCTACAACTTTCCGCAGGGCCGGATGACGGATCACCGCATCGGGCTG
>NZ_JAATOS010000688.1:0-1718 GCF_011806505.1 Salipiger sp. HF18
CACGGGGACCGAGATCGACTGGCGCCGCCCCGAGCGCGCCACCGTGGTGATGGCTGGCGATGTGCGGCTGGGGCAGGTGGTGGTGAACCTGCTGTCGAACGCCATGGATGCCATGGCCGACAGCGCGTCCCGGCGCATCGAGATCCGCGTGGCGCCTGACGACGAGGCGGGGCTGGTGCGGCTTACCGTGCGTGACACCGGCCCCGGCATCGCCGACCCGTCGCGCATCTTCGACCCGTTCTATTCGACCAAGGAGGTCGGCGCCGAAGAGGGCATGGGCCTCGGGCTCTCGATCTCCTACGGGATCGTCGAGGGCTTCGGCGGGCGCCTCCGGGGCGAGAACGTCGAGGGCGGCGCGCTCTTCACCATCGAGCTGCAACAGGCGAGGGAAATCGCATGATCATCCGCAAGGTGCTTCTTGGCGACGACGACTCTTCTCTTCCCTCGTCGCTATTCCTGACCCTTTAGCTTTCCGAGTTCGACGCGGTGACCGCGGGCAGCTTCGTCGAGGCCAAGGACCTGATCGGGCCGCGTTTCGAAGGCGTCATCGTCTCGGACATCCGGATGCCCGGCCGTGACGGCTTTCACCTGCTCGACTACGCCCACGAGCAGGATACCGAGCTGCCGGTGATCCTGCTGACCGGCGAGGGCGACATCCCGATGGCGGTGCGGGCGATGTCGGCGGGGGCCTTCGACTTCCTCGAAAAGCCCTGCGCGCCGCAGGACCTGATCTCGGTGATCGAGCGGGCGCTGCGCACGCGCGGGCTGGTGCTCGAGAATCGGCGGCTCAAGGCCCAGCTCGAGACCGGCGACCCGGCGGCGCGGATGATCTTCGGCGTCTCGCCCCAGTCCGAGGCCCTGCGCGCGCAGGTGCGGGCGGCGGCGCGGGCGGGGGCCGACGTGCTGGTGCGCGGCGCCCGGGGCTCGGGGATCTCGAAGGTGGCCGAGGTGGTGCACCTCTGTTCCTCGAGCG
Source organism: Salipiger sp. HF18 (assembly GCF_011806505.1). Lineage (NCBI taxonomy): Bacteria > Pseudomonadati > Pseudomonadota > Alphaproteobacteria > Rhodobacterales > Roseobacteraceae > Salipiger > Salipiger sp. HF18. Next base: position 974 of record NZ_JAATOS010000688.1, read on the forward strand.
CCAAGGGGCCGTTCGAGAAGCGCTCGGCGGCGGGGCTCGGCCGGGCGGCGCTGGCCGAACTCTGGCAGGCCTGCAAGGGCGGCACGCTGTTCCTCGACGAGATCGGCCGGCTGCCGCAGGATACGCAGGTGGCGCTGCAGGATGCGCTCGAGGAGGGCGGCGCGCGGCTCATCGGCGGTACGGGCGACGACTTGTCGGGCGCGGGCGAGGCGGGGGGGGTCTCGTCCCGGGGGCGCTACCCGGCCGGCGCGGGGCGGGGGGGGGTTCCCGCGCCTTTGGGGGGGGCCCGGGGGAAACCCGGTGCTGTTCCGCCAATACGTCGCGCAGGCGGCGGAGCAGTCGGGCATGACCGAGCCCGAGATCGGCGAGGAGGTCGTCGCCGGGCTGATCGCCCGAGACTGGCCCGGTAACGCCCGCGCGCTCATGTCCGCCGCCATGCGCTTCGTGCTGGGGCTGGGCGAGGATGACGGCGGCTCCGAGGGGCTGGGCCTGGCCGAACGCATGGCTCAGGTGGAACGCTCGCTGCTGGCGGACGCGCTGAAGCGCACCGGCGGCCAGGCCAGCGCCGCCGCCGAGGTTCTGAAGCTGCCGCGCAAGACCTTCTACGACAAGCTGGCGAAATATGGGCTGAAGCCGGAGAGTTTCCGCTGAAACGGCGTCAGGACGCGGCCTCTCGCGTGAGCCGGTCGATACGCTCGCGCAGGCTCTGCAGGAATGGCGCCTGCGATGTCCAGCGCGTGCCGTA
>NZ_JAATOS010000689.1:0-1717 GCF_011806505.1 Salipiger sp. HF18
TGGCGCGCTTGGCGCCCTCGCGGAATGGCCCGGGCAGCAGCGAGACCGCGCCCTTGGCGGCGGCCTTGAGGTCCTGGAAGGGCGCCTCGGCGTAGAGTCTCGAGAGGTACGAGGACATGGCGCCGGTGGGCGGCGCGATCGACATCTCGTTGTCGTTGAGGATCACGATCAGCCGCTTGCCGAGATGGCCGGCGTTGTTCATCGCCTCGTAGGCCATGCCCGCGGACATGGCGCCGTCACCGATCACCGCGATGGCGTCGCCCGAGCCGGTGTCGCAGACCCCGCCCAGATCGCGGGCCACGGCGAAGCCGAGCGCGGCACTGATCGAGGTCGAGGAGTGGCCGGCACCGAACGGGTCGAAGGGCGATTCCGAGCGCTTGGTGAATCCCGACAGCCCGTCCTTCATGCGCAGCGTGCGGATGCGGTCGCGGCGACCGGTGAGGATCTTGTGCGGGTAGGCCTGGTGCGAGACGTCCCAGATGATCTTGTCGCGCGGCGCATCGAACACCGCGTGCAGGGCGACGGTCAGTTCGACCACGCCGAGGCCGGCGCCCAGGTGGCCGCCGGTCTGCGACACCGCCGCGATGGTCTCGGCACGCAGCTCGTGGGCGAGCTGTTCCAGCTCGGCATCGGACAGGCGCTTGAGATCGGCTGGCGTGATGACGCGGTCGAGCAGCGGCGTTTCCGGGCTATGGGTCATGGCGTCCCTCGGCACTCAATTCCGGCGGGAGATAACGAAGCGGGCGGCCTCCCGCAAGGTATCGGCCCGCTCTCCATAGGGAGATAGAGCGTCGCAGGCCTCGGTCACAAGGGTTTCCGCGCGGGTTTTCGCTTGGTCGAGCCCCAGCAGGGAAACAAACGTGGCCTTTCCGCGGCCCGCGTCCTTACCGACGGCCTTGCCGACGGTCTCTGCGTCGCCCTCGACGTCGAGAATGTCGTCGGCGATCTGGAAGGCGAGGCCGAGCCGGTCGGCATAGGCGGTGAGCGGGCCCGGATCGGCCTGCGCCAGCCGCGCGCCAGCCTCGGCGGACCAGGTGATCAGCGCCCCGGTCTTGCCCGCCTGCAGCGCGGTGATCTCGTCGAGGGTGAGCGGCGTGTCGGCGGTCTCGGCGGCCATGTCGAGCGCCTGTCCCAGCACCATGCCACGGGCCCCCGCCGCGCGGGCGAGGCTCAGCGTCAGGTCGGCGCGCACACCGGCGTCCGGGTGACAGCGCGGGTCCGCGACCAGCTCGAAGCCAAGCGCCTGCAGCGCGTCGCCCGCCAGAACGGCGGTGGCCTCGTCCCACTTGCGGTGCACCGTGGGCAGGCCGCGGCGCAGGTCGTCGTCGTCCATGCAGGGCAGGTCGTCATGCACGAGGCTGTAGGCGTGGATCGCCTCGATGGCGCAGGCGGGCCACAGCGCCTGCGCCTGCGGCACGCCGTGCAGCCGCGCGCCCTCGAGCACCAGCCAGCCGCGCAGGCCCTTGCCGCCGACGGTGGCGTAGCGCATCGCCTCGGTCACCGGCAGCGTGGCAAGCGCACCGATGACATGGTCGAAATGGGCGGCGACGGCGCTGGCGCCGGCCGCAAGGCTGTCACGGAACATGGAAGGTCAGAGCCCCTCGCAGGTCTTCAGTACTGAGGGAGAGACATTGGCGTCGAGGGTGATCGCTGAGAAAGGAGACTCGGCGTCCTTGAGCTTCTTCTAGCAGAGAGAAATGAGCTTGGCGCCGCGCTA
>NZ_JAATOS010000690.1:0-1716 GCF_011806505.1 Salipiger sp. HF18
CGGCTCGGCGAAGAGACCGCGCAGGCGCGGCTCGGCGCCTTCATGGCGAACGGTGTCGACGGCTACAAGGATGGCCGCAACCTCGTGGCTGAAGACGGCTGTTCGGGCCTCTCCGAGAACCTCAGCCTCGGCGAGATCAGCCCGGCGCAATGCTGGCACGCCGCGATGCGGGCGCGGGACGCGGGCAAGGCCGGCGCCGAGACCTGGGCCAAGGAGCTGGTCTGGCGCGAGTTCGCCTATCACCTGATGTGGCACACCCCGCACCTGCTCGAGGACAACTGGCGCGAGGAATGGAAGGCCTTTCCGTGGAACGAGGACGAGCGCCGCAGGGAGGTGATCGCCTGGAAGCGGGCGCGCACCGGCATTCCCTTCGTCGATGCGGCGCTGCGCGAGATGTACGTCACCGGGCGGATGCACAACCGCGCCCGGATGATCGTCGCGAGCTACCTCACCAAGCACCTGATGTGCCACTGGAAGATCGGGCTCGTCTGGTTCGAGGATTGCCTGACCGACTGGGACCCGGCCTCGAATGCGCTCGGCTGGCAATGGACCGCCGGCAGCGGGCCGGACGCGGCCCCCTATTTCCGGGTGTTCAACCCGATCACCCAGCGCGAGAAATTCGACCCCGACCGCGCGTACATCCGCCGTTGGATCGCCGAGGGGGAAGGCACGCCCACCGACACCGCGCTCAGCTATTTCGACGCCATCCCCGAAAGCTGGGCGATGAACCCCGACGATCCATATCCCGAGCCGGTGGTCAGCGCCGAGGACGGCCGCAAGGCCGCGCTCGCCGCCTACGAGGATCGCGACTTCTGACAACCGCCGCACGGCCGGGTTGTCTCGCAAACGTCACAGGCCCGGGCGTGCAACCGGGGCAGGGGCGCGGAAACCTTGCCCGGCCCGGGCATCCGGCGTTTACTCGACGGCCAGAAGCAAGACGCCGCGTCCGAGGTCCCCGCGCAGATGTTCACCGCCGCCCGCCTGATTGCTGCGCTCTGCATGGCGGCGCTGGGATACATCGGATCGCAATACGTCCACCGCCTGCTTCCCGATATCCTCAATTTCGGCATCCTCGACTACGTCAACGCGGGCCTCGGCTTTCTCTGCGGCTGGCTGATCGTCGGTCCGCGCGCCGGGCGCGGCATGTCCGCTGCCATTTCTCACGGCATCACCGGCACTGCCGCGCTGATCTTCTGGGGGCTCTTCGTGCAGTCCTTGAACGAGATGGTTCACTTGTCGCTGCGGCACCGCTATCACGGCGCCATGGAAGCCGCCGCGGCGGTGTTCGAGATCATGGTGGACTACGGTGCCCTGCTGCTGGATCCCGGGTTCATCCTGCTGGCGGTCGTGGGGGCCGTCGTGACGGGGTTCCTGACGGAAGTCGCGGCCCGGAACTGGCGCTAGGAGCGCAATGTGACCAATCTTTTCGTATTCGGGACGCTCTGCCACCGTCCCCTGCTGGAGCGCGTGCTGGACCGGCCCGTCGAGGCCGAAACCGCGCGCCTGCCGGATCTGGCCGTCTACCTCGTGCAGGGCAAGGGCCTGCCCAACGCGGCGCTCTGCCAGAGCGCGGGGGCGGCCGCCGAGGGCTGGCTGATCCCCGACGCGGGCCCCGCAGATGTCGAGCGGCTGGCCTTCTACCTGTCCGGGCTAGGCTCCGAGATGCAGCAGGCCGAGGTGCTGACCGCCAGCCATGAGCGCCTGACCGTCACCGTG
>NZ_JAATOS010000691.1:0-1700 GCF_011806505.1 Salipiger sp. HF18
CTCTGGTCTCATGCCGGAAGCATCCGGCGATTCTGGTTAATCGCTGGTTTCCGCGGGCGTCAGAAGCTTGCGGAACAGCTGCTCCACATGGGCATTGGCATCGGCCCAGCCGCCGCTCTCGTCCGGGACAAGCACCCGGATCTGCGCCTCGAAATCCGCGTAGTGCTGGGTGATGGCCCAGATCGACAGCACCAGCTGTCGCGCGTCGGTCTGTGCCAGCCGGCCATCCGCGGCCCAGCCCTCGATCAGCGCGCATTTCTCCTCGAAAAGCGGCTTCAGCGTGGACTTGAGGTGCGGCGCCATGCGGGGCGCGCCCTGCAGGATCTCGTTGGCGAAGAGCCGGCTTTCGCGCGGGTACTTGCGGCTCATCTCCATCTTGCGGCGGATGTAGCCGAGGATCTCCTGCAGCGGGTCGCCCTCCGGGTCCATCTCGGCCAGCGGCGCCAGCCATTCGTCCATCAGTGCGTTGAGGACGGCGACGTGGATCGCCTCCTTGCCGTCGAAGTAATAGATCAGGTTCGGTTTGGACATGCCCGCCGCCTCGGCGATCTGGTCCAGCGTGGCGCCCCTGTAGCCGTGCTGCGAGAACACCTCCAGCGCGGCGGTCATGATCTTCTTACGGTTGCGCAGCTGGATCCGACTCGGCTTCTTTACGGCACCGTCTGCCATGCACTCCTTCTCCGCTCAAATTTCGGGCAGAGGCGCCGGCATACCGCCTGCATTCCGTGCCGCCCCCGTCAGACAATTCTTGACTCGTTCCGGGGGCGTTGCAATCGTGCCTTTACCAAATGGTAAAAAACAGGCGCGCCGGACGGGAGCCCGGCCCGGAAAAACAGCAGACCGCAGGGGAAGCAAGATGGCGATATCGGGAGAGAACCTCCGGATCGACGGCGACCGACTATGGGACAGCCTCATGGACATGGCCAAGATCGGGCCGGGCGTCGCGGGCGGCAACAACCGCCAGACACTCACCGACGAGGATGCCGAGGGCCGCGCGCTCTTCAAGTCCTGGTGCGACGACGCAGGGCTGAGCATGGGCGTCGACACCATGGGCACCATGTTCATGACGCGCGAGGGTACCGACCCCGATGCGCTTCCGGTCTATGTGGGCAGCCACCTCGACACGCAACCCACGGGCGGCAAGTACGACGGCGTGCTGGGCGTGCTCGGCGCGCTCGAGGCGGTGCGCTCGATGAATGATCTGGGCATCAGGACGAAGCACCCGATCGTGGTGGTCAACTGGGCCAACGAGGAGGGCGCCCGCTTTGCGCCCGCGATGCTGGCCTCGGGCGTCTTCGCAGGGGTTCACAGCCAGGATTACGCCTACGGGCGCAAGGATCTCGAGGGCAAGACCTACGGCGCCGAGCTCGAACGCATCGGCTGGAAGGGCGACGAGGAGGTGGGCGCGCGCAAGATGCACGCCTACTACGAGCTGCACATCGAGCAGGGCCCGATCCTCGAGGCCGAGGGCAAGGACATCGGCGTCGTCACCCATTGCCAGGGGCTGTGGTGGCTGGAGTTCACCCTCACCGGACGCGAGGCCCACACCGGCTCGACGCCGATGGAGATGCGGGTGAACGCGGGGCTCGCCATGGCGCGGATCCTCGAGATGGTGCAGGAGGTCGCGATGGCGGCGCTGCCCGGTGCTGTGGGCGGCGTCGGCCAGATGCAGTTCTCGCCCAACTCGCGCAACGTGCTGC
>NZ_JAATOS010000069.1:0-14712 GCF_011806505.1 Salipiger sp. HF18
AGGCGATGGAGGAACGGCAGGTTACGGTGGCGGGCACCACCCACCGGATGGAGCCGCTGTTCATGGTCATGGCCACCCAGAACCCCATCGAGCAGGAGGGCACCTACCCGCTGCCCGAGGCGCAGATGGACCGCTTCCTCATGCACGTGAACATCACCTACCCACCTGTCGAGGACGAGGTCGAGGTCATCCGCCTCGTCCGCTCCGAGGAGATCGCGGCGCAGGCGCCCGCGGACGGCGCCCGTGTCGGGCCCCGCGCTCCGGCCCCACAGAAGGCGGTGTGCGCCGCCCGCCGCGAGATCGCCGCCCTGCCCGTCGCCCCGGCGATGGAGCGCTACATCGCCAATCTGGTCAACGCCACCCGCGTGCCCGGGCAGTTCGGCGACGACCTGAAGCGCTGGATCGAGGTCGGCGCCAGCCCGCGCGCCTCGTTGGCGCTCGACAAGTGCGGGCGCACCCACGCATGGCTCGCCGGTCGCGACTACGTCGACCCAGAGGACATCCGCGCCGTGGTCGCCGACGTGCTGCGCCACAGGCTGGGCCTCAGCTACGAGGCGCAGGGAGAAGGGGTCAGCCCCGACGCGGTGGTGGCCGAGATCGTCCGGCAGGTGGCCCTGCCCTGAGACGCCACCCCGGCGGTTGACCCGACCGCTGGCCCGACCACCTGAAGGGGGGAGAAGATGAAGGACCGCGCCGCCCGCATCCGCACCGGAACCCTGCCGAAGACCCGGCAGGCGTCGGAGGATCCGCGCATCCACGCGAGTCTCGCGCATCTGCGCAGCCTCGAGGGTCCGGCGCGCGGGCTCAGCTTCCTGCCGCGCCAGCCGGCGCAATCCGTGCTGAACGGCCGCCATGCCTCGCGGCTGCGCGGGCGCGGGCTCAACTTCGAGGAGCTGCGCGACTACCTGCCCGGCGACGACGTGCGCGCCATCGACTGGAAGGTCACCGCCCGCACCGGCGCGCCGCACGTGCGGGTGATGACCGAGGAACGCGACCGCCCCGCCCTGCTGGTGGTCGACCAGCGCATGTCGATGTTCTTCGGCACGCGGCACAACATGAAGTCGGTGACCGCCGCCGAGGCCGCCGCGATGACCGCCTTCCGCATCCTGGACCAGGGCGACCGGGTGGGCGGCATCGTCTTCGGCGACGAGGTGCTGGCCGAGATCCGTCCGCAGCGCAGCCGCGCGGCGCTCAACCGCTTCCTCACCGCGCTGGCCGATGCCAGCGCGCTGCTGCACGCCGAGGCCCCCAACGTGACGCCCATCGGGCTCACGCAGGTGCTGCGCTCGGTGGCGCGCATTGCCCCGCGCAACCACCTGATCGTGGTGCTGAGCGATTTCGACGGCATCGACGCCGAGACCGAGCGCGTGGTGGCGGCGCTGGCACGGCACAACGACCTGATCCTGGTGCCGGTCACCGATCCCAGCGCGGGCGAGCTGCCCCCGGGCCTGCGCCTCATCGTCACCGACGGCGCGCTGCAGGCCGAGATCGACACGGGCTCCGCCGGCGCCCGGCAGGGGCTGGCCGAGATGTCACGTGGCCGGATCCGCGAGGTGCTCGACTGGCAGCGCCGCTTCGGCGTCGCGATCCTGCCGCTCTCCGCCGGAGAAGAGACCCTGCCGCAGATGCGCCGCCTGATGGGGCTCGGGCCGCGATGACCGACGAGGACGCCCCGGAAACCGCCGAAAGCCTCGTCGCGCTCATCGACCTGCTGGTCGAGCCGGCGCCGCCCGTTCCGGTGCCGCTGACGCCGCAGACATGGGGCTGGGCGGCGCTCGCAGTGCTGCTGCTGGCGCTTGTGGCTTGGGGGCTCTGGCGCTGGCTGGCGCAGCGCCGTGTCAACGCCTACCGCCGCGCCGCGCTGGCCGATCTCGGCACCGCCGCCACCACCGCCGAGCTCGCCGAGATCCTGCGCCGCGCCGCGCTGGCCGCATGGCCGCGCACGGAGGTCGCGGCGCTCGCGGGTGCCGACTGGACCCGCTTCCTCGACCGCACCGGCAAGGGCGGATTTCCTGCCGCCGCGGGCGAGGAACTGCGCCGCGCCACCTATCGCGACACCGGGACCGCGCCCTCGCCCGAGCTGCGCGCCGCCGCAGGCCGGTGGCTGCGCAGCCACCGCGCCGGGCCCCCTGTCGCGGGGGCGCCGTCATGATCCAGCTCGCCGCGCCCTGGATGCTGCTCCTGCTGCCGCTGCCGCTGCTGGTCTGGAAGCTGTTCCCGCCCCACCGCGAGCAGGAGGACGCCCTGCGCTTTCCCTTCTTCCGTCGCATCGCCGAGGCCGCGGGCGCCGCCCCCCGCGCCGGTGCCGTGGTGCTGTCGCGTCCGAAGGTCTCGGTGATCGCGGCGTCGCTCTGCTGGGTCCTCGTGGTGCTGGCACTGGCCCGGCCCGAGCGGCTTGGCGCGCCGGTCACCATCGAGACTGCCGCGCGCGACGTGGTGCTCGCCATCGACATCTCGGGCTCCATGGACAGCCGCGCTTTCACCGCCCCCGACGGCACCCGCAAGCAACGCCTCGCCGGGGTGCGCGACGTGGTGCGCGGCTTCGTCGAGGGCCGGGACGGCGACCGCATGGCACTGATCGTCTTCGGTTCGGCGGCCTACCTGCAGGCGCCGCTGACCGCCGATCTCGACGCCATCCTCGCCCTGCTCGACCGGACCGAGGTCGGCATGGCCGGGCCGCACACGGCGCTCGGCGATTCCATCGGCCTCGCCATCCGCACCTTCGAAAGCAGCGAGATCGACCAGCGCCTGCTGATCCTGCTGTCTGACGGGTCCGACACCGCCAGCCGGATGGACCCGGTCAACGCCGCCGAGATCGCCGCCGGGCGCGACGTCGAGATCTTCACCGTGGGCGTCGGCGATCCCGATGCCACCGGCGAGAACCGCGTCGACCTCGACACGCTGCGCGCCATCGCCGACCGGACCGGCGGCGCTTATTTCTTCGCCGCCGACGAGGCCGCGCTGACCGCGGTCTACGAACGCATCGACGCGCTCGCCCCGCGCGAGACCGAGACGCTTTCATTCCGCCCGCGCCGGTCGCTGTCGTGGCTGCCGCTGGGGCTCGCCGCGCTGGTGGGCCTTGCCTCGCTGGCGCTGCTGCGGCTGCGCAAGGGGCGCGCCCGTGCGCGACGCGACACCGGGGCGGCGGCATGAGCGATCTGGCGTTCGTCCTCGAGGCCTTCCGCTTCCTGCGCCCGCTCTGGCTGCTGCTGATCCCGCTGGTGCTGCTGCTCTGGTGGTCGGTGCGCCGCGCCGACCGGCGCAAGCCGATGCTGGCCGAGGCCATCGCCCCCCACCTGCGCGAGGCGCTCACCATCGGGCGCCGCGGCCGGCGCAGACTGGCGCCGGTGGACAGCGTCGCCCTGATGCTGGTGCTCGCGGCCATCGGCGCCGCCGGGCCCACGTGGTCACGCCAGCCCGACCCCTTCGCCGCCCAGTCCGCCCCCGCCGTGGTCGTGCTCGAGGTCACCGACAGCATGGAGGCCAGCGACGTCGCGCCCACGCGGCTCGAGCGTGGCAAGCAGAAGACCCGTGATTTCCTTGACCTGCGTGCCGGCGCGCGCACCGCGCTGGTGGCCTATGCCGGCACCGCCCACGCGGTGCTGCCGATGACCGAGGATCCGCAGGTCATGGTCCCCTATCTTGAAGGCCTCTCGCCGCGGGTCATGCCGCGCGAGGGCGCCCGCGCCGCCGAGGCGCTGCAGCTCGCGCAATCGCTTCTGGCCTCCGAGGCCAGCACCGGCGGCATCCTCTTCGTGAGCGACGGCATCGACGCGGCGGACGTCGCGGCGCTGAACGCCAGCCCGCAGCCGGTGGCGGTGCTGGCGATGCTGCCCGAAGGCACGCGCGACCGGGGCATCGACGCGCTGTCGGTGCCGGTGGTGACGGTGACGGCGGATGCGGGCGACGTGCGCCAGCTGGACGCGCTGCTGAACGCCGCCTACCGCCGCGCCCAGCTCGAGGAATCCGAGCAGCCGTGGGACGACCGCGCGCATTGGCTGGCCTGGCCCGCGGCGCTGATCCTGCTGCTCTGGTTCCGCCGCGGCTGGACCATGCGGTGGGCCGTGCTGGCCGTGCTGGCGCTGCTGCCCGGCGCCGAGGGTGCCCGCGCCGAGGGCATCGCCGACTGGTTCCTGACGCCGGACCAGCAGGGCCGGCTCGCCTACGAGAAACGCGACTACGAGCGCGCCGCCGAGCTGTTCACCGATCCGCTCTGGCGCGGCTATGCGCTTTACAAGGACGGCCAGTACAAGGCCGCCATCGAGGTGCTCGACCGGGTCGAGACCGCGCAGGCGGCGATGGTTCAGGGCATCGCGCAGATCAAGTCGCAGAGCTACCGCGACGGCGTGCGCGCCTTCGAGACCGCCCTCGCACGCGACCCGGACTACCCCGGCGCTGCCGAGAACCTCGCGACCGCCAAGCGCATCGTCTCCTACATCGAGACGCTTCAGGAGGGATCCGACACCGGTGAGGACACCGGCATCGGTGCCGACGAAGAGGTCTACGACAACGAAAGCGGCAGCGGCGAGGAGACCGAGCGCCCCGCCACGGCGGGCGCCGCGATGCTCACCGCGGACCAGTGGATGACCACGGTGGACAGCCGCACCGACGAGTTCCTGCGGCTGCGCTTCGCGCTGGAGGCGTCGCAGCCAGCACCCCCGCAGGAGGGCACAGAGCCATGATCCGCGCAGCGCTTCTCGTGCTTGCCCTGCTCCTGCCGCTGCGGCTTGCGGCGCAGGAGGAGGCGCTCGCCCCGCAGCTTCTGGTGGAGTTCCCCGAGACCGAGGCCATCCCCGGCCAGTTCCTGAACCTGCGTCTCACGGTGCTGGTGCCGACCTTCATGCCGAAGCCGCCGCAGTGGCCGGGCTTCGAGGCGCCGAACCTGATCGTTCGGCTGCCCGAGGGTTCAACCAATCCGACCTCGAAGCGGGTGAACGGCGAGACATGGTCCGGGATCACCCGCCGCTACCGCATCGCACCGATGGTGCCGGGCGACTTCACCCTGCCGCCCCAGCAGGTGCAGATCACCTACCGCAACCCCGAGGGCCTCGACGATCTGACCGCTACCCTGACGACCGGGGCCATCGTCTTCTCCGGCATCCTGCCCGAGGGGGCCGAGGGGCTCGACCCGTTCCTCGCCGCCTCGGATCTGGTGCTGACACAGGAGATCGAGGGCACGCCCGAGGCCATGGTGCCCGGCGACAGCCTGTCGCTGCGGCTGGTGGCCGGGGTCGAGGGCGTCTCGCCGATGTTCCTGCCGCCGCTGCTGCCGCGGGTCGCGCTCGAGGGGCTGGCGGCCTATCCCGACGAGCCGCAGCTGGCCGAGACGGACGACCGCGGCGTGCTGAGCGGCACCCGCACCGAAAGCGTGACCTACGTGGCCGAGGCCGGCGGCGGCGGCACCGTCCCGGCCGTCGATCTGCAGTGGTACGACATCGACGACGGCACCGTGAAGACCGCCTCGGTCGGGCCGGTCACGCTGCAGGTGGACGGACCTCGGGCAACGGGCGCCGCGCCGCTCGACCTGCGCCGCCTCCTGCTTCTTGGGCTGGCCGTCGTGGTGGGGCTGGCGGTGGTGATCGCACTGCTGCGGCGGGCACTGCCGGTGCTTGCCCTCCGTCGCGAAGAGCACAGGGCCCGGATGCTGGCCTCAGAGGGCCACGCCTGGCAACAGCTCTCGCAGGCGGTAGCCCGGCGCGACGACGCGGCGCTGCGCCCGGCGCTCGACCTCTGGGCCTCACGCTGCGACGGCGCCGACCTGCGACGCACGCCGGCGGTACAGAACGCCCTGCTGGCGCTCGGGGCGGCGTGCTATGGCAGGGGCGAAACCAAGGCCCCAGCCGCCTGGGCAGCGCTTGACACGGCGCTGAGGGAGGCGCGCGGCAGGCTGCGGCGCCATCGCGACACGGCGCCCCTGCCCCCGCTCAACCCGGGCCACGCGGGCTAGGATCAGCGCGGGCTTTCGGGGAACCGCGCCCGGGTGCGGTTGGCGAAGGCTACCAGCGACAGCATCACCGGGACCTCGACCAGAACGCCCACCACCGTGGCCAGCGCCGCGCCCGAGTTCAGCCCGAAGAGCGAGATCGCGACGGCGACCGCCAGCTCGAAGAAGTTCGACGTGCCGATCATCGCGCAGGGCGCCGCGATCCGGTGCGGCACTTTCAGGACCCATGCCGCGCCATAGGCCAGCGCGAAGATGCCGTAGCTCTGGATCAGGATCGGCACCGCGATCAGCGCGATCACCAGCGGCCGCGCAAGGATCACCTCACCCTGCAGCCCGAAGAGGATCGCCACGGTCGCCACGAGCCCCACCATCGAGAGAGGCTTCACCCGCGCTGAGAACGCCGCGATGGCCGCCTCCGAGCCCAGCAGCCGGCGCGTCAGAAGCCCGGCGAGCAGCGGCAGCAGCACGTAAAGCACGGTGGCCAGCACCAGCGTGCTCCACGGCACGGTGATCTCGGTCACGCCCAGCAGGAAGGCCACGATGGGCGCGAAGGCCACCACCATGATGAGGTCGTTCACCGACACCTGCACCAGCGTGTAGGTGGCGTCGCCCCGGGTGAGCTGCGACCACACGAAGACCATGGCGGTGCAGGGCGCGGCGCCCAGCAGGATCAGCCCGGCCGTGTATTGCGCCGCATCCTCGGGCGCGATCCACGGCGCGAAGACATGGTCGAAGAACAGCACCGCCAGCAGCGCCATGGTGAAGGGCTTGACCAGCCAGTTCACCGCAAGCGTCACCAGCAGGCCCTTGGGCTGTCGCGCCACCCCGGCGACGGCGCCGAAATCGACGCCCACCATCATCGGGTAGACCATGGCCCAGATCAGCACCGCCACCACGAGGTTGATCGACGCCACCTCGGCCGCGGCAACCGCCCCCATCAAGCCCGGCGCCACCAGCCCGAGCGCGATGCCGCCCACCATCGCCAGCGCGACCCAGAGCGTCAGGAACCGTTCGAAGCGGCCCATCGGGGCGGGCGCGGTGCAGGATGCGTCGGACATGGCGGAACCTCACGGGCGGGCGGCGGCGGACGCTCGCTGATGTTTCGTCATTTCGGGGATTCCCGAAGTGAGAACTCAGCTAGCCGACGCCCCCTCCGCTTGTCAAGTTTCGTCATTTCGGGCAGGCTCGAAATATGAACAAGACCACCGCCATCGACGCCTTCTCGGCCCTCGCCCACGACACGCGGCTGTCGATCTTCCAGCTGCTGGTCACCCGCGGCCCCGGGGGCACCCCGGCGATGGAGGTGGCACGGCTGCTCGGCGCCAAGCCCTCGACGCTGTCGGGCCATCTCGCCACGCTCAGGCGCGCCGGCCTCGTGCGCGCCACCCGGCAGCAGCGCGAGATCCTCTACGCGGCGAACCTCGACACGGTGAGCGGGCTCGTCACCTTCCTGCTGCGCGATTGCTGCAAGGGCACCGGCACCGAGTGTCTCGACCTCTCGGCGCTGCTGCCCGACCGCGGCGCCTGCTGACGCCGCGGGGCCCCGGGCCGGATCAGACCGGCACCAGCCGTCCCTCGTCCAGCCGCACCTGACGGTCCATGCGCGAGGCCAGCTCGAGGTTGTGCGTCGCGATCACCGCGCAGAGCCCGGTCTCGCGCACGAGGCTCATCAGCGCCCCGAACACCGTGTCAGAGGTTGCGGGATCGAGATTCCCCGTAGGCTCGTCCGCCAGCAGCAGCTTCGGCGTGTTGGCCATGGCCCGGCAGAAGGCCACCCGCTGCTGTTCGCCCCCCGACAGCGCCGCCGGCCGATGCTCGGCCCGGCTCTCGACGCCGACGCTGGCAAGCAGCGCCCGGGCGCGCTCTTCCGCGGCCGCGCGGGCGGTGCCGTTGGCGAGCTGCGGCAGCACGATGTTCTCGAGCGCGGTGAACTCGGGCAACAGGTGGTGGAACTGGTAGACGAACCCCACCTCCTGCCGCCGCAGGATGGTGCGGCGCCGGTCCGAGGCCGCCCCCAGCGCCTCGCCCGCGATGGCGACCTCGCCCCGGTCGGCGGTGTCCAGCAGGCCCGCGATGTGCAGCAGCGTCGACTTGCCCGCCCCGGAGGGCGCCACCAGCGCCACGACCTCGCCGCGACCGACGGTCAGGTCCGCGCCGCGCAGCACGGCCACCTCGTTGGGACGGCCGGGGTTGTAGCGTTTCTCGATGCCCTCGAGGTGCAGGATTTCCTCATTCATAGCGCAGCGCCTCCACGGGGTTCATCCGCGCCGCACGGCGGGCGGGAAAGATCGTCACGACGAAGGACAGCCCAAGCGAGAGCGCCATGGCGCTGAGCACGTCGCCGAATTGCAGCTTGGCGGGCAGCGAGTAGATGCCGCGCACCGCCGGATCCCAGACCCCGCCACCCGCGACGTAGTTCACAAACGAGAAGATCGGATCGATGTAGATGGCGAAGAGACAGCCGAGGATCACCCCCAGCAGCGTGCCCAGCACCCCGGTGAAGGCGCCGCAGATGAAGAACACCCGCAGCACCGAGCCCTCGGTCAGCCCCATGGTGCGCAGGATGCCGATGTCGCGCCCCTTGTTCTTGACCAGCATGATCAGCCCCGAGACGATGTTCATGGTGGCGATCAGCACCAGCACCGAGAGGATCACGAACATCACGTTGTCCTCGACCTCGAGCGCCCGGAGAAACGCCCCCGACGCATCCTGCCAGGTCCAGATCAGCGCGCCCTGCCCGGCCGCCTGCTGCACGCCGAGCGCGATGTCCTCGACATGCTCCGGGTCCTCGGTCATCACCTCGAGCTCGTCGGCGACACCCTCGCGGTTGAAATAGAGCTGCGCCTCCTCGAAGGGCATGTAGGCGCGGGTCCGGTCGATGTCGTAACGCCCGGCGGTGAAGATGTAGACGACCTCGTAGCTCACCACGCGCGGTGACACCCCGAAGGCGGTCTTCACCCCGTCGGGGGAGATCAGCCGCACCTCGTCGCCGACGCCGACGCCAAGCTCGCGCGCCACGCCCGAACCGATGGCGATGCCCTCGTCGAAGCGCGCGATGTCGCCCTGCCCGGTCTCGGGATCGGCGATGCGCGGGATCGCGGCAAGGTCGTCGGCGGCGATGCCGAAGACCTCGACCCCGGCGTTGCGGCCGTTGGCGGTGCCCATGACCTGCCCCTTCACCAGCGGCGCCACGCGGGTCACCCCCGGCACCTCCGCCACCCGCTCGGCGCGCTGGGTGTAGTCGGGGAAGGTGCGCACCACCCGGCCGAACTCGTCCTCGCGGCTCTGGGCGTAGACGGTCACGTGGGCGTTGGCGCCTAGGATGGTGTCGACGAACTCGGCCCGGAAGCCCGAGCGCACCGACAGCGTGGCGATCAGCGCGAAGACCGCGAGGGTGATGCCCACGAGGCTGATCCAGGTCATCACGCTGACCCCGCCCTCGGCGCGGCGGGCGCGGAGATAGCGCCAGGCGATCATCCACTCGAAGGGGGCGAAGGGGGGCGGTGTGCTGGCCATGCGGGACGGCGCCTTTCGGTTCATCTGCTCGCGGCGGAAACTGGCGCGTCTCCCCCATGCGGTCAAGGCAAAGCCCGTTGAAAACGACCGGTACGCCGATATACTCGCGCCATGTTGCGCTGGACCCGACTCACCGAACGGCAGATCCGCAAGGCCGAAGCCGAGGGCAAGCTCTCGGGCCTCGAGGGCGAGGGCAAACCGCTGCCCGACCGCTCCGCCGAGGCGCATCTCGACGCGGGCGAGGCGGTGGGCTTCCGGATGATGGCCGAGGCCGGCGCCCTCCCCGAGGAGATCCGGCTCAAGGCACAGCTCGACGCCGCCCGCACCGACTGGCAGGCCGCCAGCGATCCCGTCGAGAAGAAACGCCACATGGCCCGCATCGCCGACCTGCAGATGCGCCACGAGATCGCCCGCGACGCCCGCCGCAAGTTCCTGCGCTGACCCCGCCGCGCGACAGGGCCCACCGACACGGCGCGCGCGCCACCCTCCAACTTGCCAGGCAAACGCCGGGGAGTCTGCCGCGGGCAGACGGGGCAGAGCGCCTGTTCCCTCACCACCCGGCGCAAACCCCCTCTCCCCTTCCCACCAACGACAAGGTCCGCCTGCCAAGCGCGATCCCCGCCCTTCATCTTGCCAAATAAACTCCGGGGAGGCTGCCGCAGGCAGACGGGGCAGAGCCCCTCTTCCATCCCCACCGGGCGCAGCCTCCCTCTCCCCTTCCCACACCCCCGCCCCAACCGATCTTCCCCGCTCACCCCCCATCACCTGCCATTGCGCTTGACCGCCTAAGCACCGGCGCAGTAGGGATTTCCTCCATGACAGGACCGCGCTTTCCCGACCTCATCGCCAGCCTTCCCGCAACCGTGCCCTTCGTGGGGCCCGAGGAACTCGAGCGCGCGCAGGGCTTTGCCTTCCGCGCACGGCTCGGCGCCAACGAGAGCGTCTTCGGCCCCTCGCCCCGCGCCGTCGAGGCGATGCGGGCGGCCGATGCGGAGATCTGGAAATACGCCGACCCCAGCCATCTCGCGCTCAAGACCGAACTGGCGGGACGACTTGGCTGCGGCCCTGCCAACATCGTCTTCGGCGAAGGCATCGACGGGCTGCTGGGCTATCTCGTGCGTCTGCTGGTCTCGCCCGGCGACGCGGTGGTGACTTCGGACGGCGCCTATCCGACCTTCAATTTCCACGTCTCCGGCTTCGGCGGCGTGCTGCACAAGGTCCCCTACCGCGACGACGCCGAGGATATCGCGGCGCTCTTCGCGCGGGCGGCCGAGGTCGATGCCAAGATCGTCTACCTCGCCAATCCCGACAACCCGATGGGAAGTTGCCACCCGGGCCAGGCGATCGAGGAGGCGCTGCCGCTCTTGCCCGAGGGCTGCGTGCTGGCGCTCGACGAAGCCTATATCGAGTTCGCCCCCGAGGGCACGGCGCCCGTCATCGCGATCGACCACCCCCGCGTCGTCCGGTTCCGCACCTTCTCCAAGGCTTATGGCATGGCCGGCGCGCGGGTGGGCTACGCCTTCGGTGACGCGCCGCTGATCGGCGCCTTCGACAAGATCCGAAACCACTTCGCCATGAACCGCGCGGCACAGGCCGGCGCGCTGGCGGCGCTGTGTGACGACGCATGGCTCGACGGGGTGCGCGGCAAGGTCTCGGCAGCGCGCGAACGCATCGCCCGGATCGCCGCCGACAACGGGCTGAGCGCTTTGCCCTCGGCCACCAATTTCGTCGCGGTCGACTGCGGCAAGGACGGCCCCCATGCCCGTGCCGTGCTGCAGGCGCTGGCCCGGCGCGGCGTCTTCGTGCGCATGCCCTTCGTGGCACCGCAGGACCGCTGCATCCGCATCAGCGCCGGCACCGAGGCGGATCTCGACATTCTCGCCGAGGCGCTTCCCGAGGCGCTGGCGGAGCTGCGCGAAGCAACGGATTGAACGAATTCGGAGCCTCGGGAGTTACCCTTCCGAAAGGCTTCCGCGGCAAGGCTCGGCACGTAGGGTCCGCGCGTCGCGCGCCTTCGGACCCCGTTCCCTTTCGCGAGGATGCCCCGTCATGGACGACCAGACCCGCCAACCGGCACCGGACTACACCAGCTCAGCGCTCTTCTTCATCTTCATCAACATGCTGTGGATCTTCGGCGTGATCTGGGTGCACTGGGGGCTGGGTGCCGTGGCCATCGCCGGCGTCGGCGTCAATCACCTGATCACCATGCTCGACGACCGCATCAAGCGCGACGCCACCGCCCCGGACCGCTGAGCGGCGACGTCGCGGGCAGGTCCTCCCCGCCCACGACGCGTGTTCGCGCGCACCCGGCCCCGGCAAACGGTCAGGCGCCGCCGATCACCTCCGCCGCCGCCGCGACACCGCCGCGGCCGTGCGGCACGCCGAGCGCCTGAAGCCCCGCCTCGATCACGCCGAGCGCACCGAGGATCATGTGCGCGTTGACGTGGCCCATGTGCCCGATCCGGAAGAAGCCGGTGCCGGCGGGATCGTCGGGCTCGGACATGCCGAGGCCGATGCCCAGCGTCAGCCCGGCACGGCTGTCGGTCCATTCCCGCAGCTGCGCACCGTAGGGCGCCCCGATGCGCAGCGCCGACACTGCGTGGCTGCGCAGCGCCGGATCGGCGATGTTCATCGACATCGGCCCTTCCGAGCCCCAGACGTCGACCGCCGCCCAGACCGCACGGGCCAGCGTCTCGTGCCGCCTCCAGATCGCCTCGAGCCCCTCCTCGCGGATCATGTCGAGCGCGACGCGCAGCCCGTAGAGGTGATGCGCGGGCGCGGTGCCGCCGAAATACTGGTAGAAGAACTCTGGGGTCGCGCGCGGCGTCCAGTCCCAGTACCGGCTGACCCGCTTCATCGCGGCCCGGCGCTCGGCCGCGCGGTCGTTGAAGAAGACGAAGGCCATGCCCGGCGGCACCATCAGGCCCTTCTGCGAGCCCGCCACCATCACGTCGGCGCCCCAGGCGTCCATCTCGAAGCGGTCGCAGGCGAGCGAGGCGATGCAGTCCACCATCAGCAGCGCCGGGTGGCCGGTCTCGTCGAGCACGCGGCGCACCGCGGCGACGTCGTTGCGGACCGAGGTCGCGGTGTCCACGTGGGTCACCAGCACCGCCTTCAGCGCGTGTTCGGTGTCGGCGGCCAGCGCCTCGGCGATGCGGGCCGGGTCCAGCGGCCCCTTGCGGCCGAATTCGATCACCTGCGGCTCGATGCCGAGACCCGTCGCCATGTCCGCCCAGCCATGGCCGAACCGCCCGGTGGCCGCTACCAGGATCCGGTCGCCTTCGGCCACCACGTTCGACAGCGCAGCCTCCCAGGCGCCGTGACCGTTGGCGATGTAGATGGCGACGTGCCCCTCTGTCTGCGCGACATATTTCAGGTCGGGCACCATGCCGCGCACCATCTCGACAAGCTCGCCCTCGTAGATGTTGGGCGATGCGCGGTGCATGGCGCGCAGCACTGCATCGGGCATGACGGACGGGCCGGGAATGGCCAGGTAGGGGCGGCCGTGAGCTAGCGACATGGAAGACTCCGTGAAACAGGCCCCTTGAAATGACGGCCCGAGCGCCAAACTATCCGCAGTCGCGGCGGCGTCAATCCGCCCCGCGGCTTGCCACGCGGGGGCAAGGTCACTAAACCCGCGATTGACTTCCGTGGAGACGACATGCTGACGCAGCTTTGGGAAAAGATCGAGAATGCCGAGCGGCGCCTGCGCCGGTCCTTCGGCAAGGACATCTCGACGCCGGGATCGCGGGCGCTCTCCACTTTCCATTACCATCTGTTCGACCACGCCTGGCTGCGCACGGTGTGGACGAACTTCTGGGAGATCGCGCCCGGCGTCTGGCGGTCGAACCACCCCACCCACCGGCGGTTCGAGAAATATGCCAAGATGGGCATCAAGACGGTCATCACCCTGCGCGGCGAGGAGAAATTCTCGCACTACCTCTTCGAGAAGGAGAGCTGCGAGGCGCTGGGGCTCAAGCTCGAGCACGCCAAGCTCTGGGCCCGGATGGCGCCCAAGCGCGCCCGCATCCTGCATCTGATCGAGACCATGCGCACCGTCGAGCGTCCGATGATGTTCCACTGCAAGTCCGGCGCCGACCGCGCGGGCTTTGCCTCGGCGGTCTACCTTATGGTGTTCGAGGGCGTGCCGGTCGAAGAGGCACGCAAGCAGCTCGGACTGAAGTATATCCACCTGGAATTCACCAAGACCGGGATCCAGGGCTACATCCTCGACACATACGCGGCGCGCAACCGGCGCGAGCCCATCGGCTTCGAGGACTGGATCGCCACCGAATACGACGCCCGGAAACTGCAGGCGGGCTTCGACGCCAAGCGCCCGCCGGAAGAGCTGGCGTGACCAAGGCGCCGCCCAACGCGAAGGGGCTCTTCGTCTGGCTCTGGTGGGGATACCTCTGGAAGCATCGCTGGCTGCTGGCCATCGCGCTGATCTTCATGTCGATCGAAGGCTCTATGTTCGGGCTGCTCAGCTACATGATGAAGCCGATGTTCGACCAGGTCTTCGTTGGCGGCAACGCCGGCGCGCTGTGGTGGGTCGGGCTGGTGATCTTCGGCAGCTTCCTGGTGCGCGCCACAGCGAGTGTGGTGCAGAAGGTGCTGCTGACCCGGATCTCGGAAGAGACCGTGGGCGACATCCGCAACGACCTGCTACGCCACCTGATGACCCTCGACGGCAGTTTCCACCAGGCCCACGGGCCGGGCTACCTGATGCAGCGGGTCGAGGGCGACGTGGGCCAGATCAGCAAGGTCTGGCGCATCATCATCACCGGCGCCGGGCGTGACGTCATCGCGCTGGTGTCCCTCTTCGCCGTGGCGCTGGGGATCGACTGGCACTGGACGCTGGTGGCGCTCGTCGGCGCCCCGCTCATGGTGCTGCCTTCGATCCTTGTGCAGCGTTACGTGCGTGGCAATGCCCGCAAGGCGCGCGACATCGCGGCAGGGCTGTCGGTGCGGCTCAACGAGGTGTTCCACGGCATCGTCCCGGTCAAGCTCAACCGGCTTGAAGACTATCAGGCGGCGCGCTATCGCAAGCTGACCGACGACCGGATCACGGCCGAGACCCGCTCGGCGCTTGGGCAGAGCTCGATTCCCGGACTCATCGACATTATGGCGGGCATCGGCTTCCTCGGCGTGTTGTTCTACGGCGGCAGCGAGATCATCGCCGGCACCAAGACCCCCGGCGGGTTCATGGCCCTTTTTCCCCCCCCCCCGCCCGCCCTCCCGCCCCCCCGCCC
>NZ_JAATOS010000692.1:0-1688 GCF_011806505.1 Salipiger sp. HF18
GCGGATCTCGAGGGCATGAAACTGCGCGTGCCCGGCGGCTACGTGGGCGACCTGGTATCGGCGCTCGGCGCGGCACCGCTCTTCATGTCTTCGACCGAGGTCTACGAGAAGCTGTCGCGCGGCGTCATCGACGGCGTGGCCTTCACCTACGAGGCGATGACCGCGTTCAACCTTGTCGATTACATCAAGTACTCGATGACGGTCCCGGGCGGCATCTACAACACCACCTGGTTCTTCGTGGTGAACGAGGACAAGTGGAACAGCCTCTCGGAAGAGGACCGCGCCGCCATCGACGCGATCTCGGGCGAAGCGTTTGCCGAGCGCGTCGGCCAGGCGTGGAACGACGCCGACACCGCCGCACAGGAAGTGGTCGGCGACAAGGTCGAGTTCTACGCCGCAGGTCCCGAGGTGGTGGGCGCGCTGCGCGACGCCGCCGGCACGCTCGAGGCCTCGTGGGCCGAAGGGCTGGGTGAGGGCTATGACGGCGCCGCGGCGCTGGAAGAGTTCCGCGCGATGACCGGGGTCTCGGTCGAATGACCCAGCCCGACGCAGGCGGCACCGCCCCGTCCCCCGCAAGCTCCGGGGGACGGTGGGGGCACCGGCGGGCGCTCTGGTACCGGCTTCTGGCCGGTGCCTCGGCGCTGCTGATCCTCGCACTGATCGGCGTGACCTGCGTCGACGTTGTGGGCCGCTACCTCTTCAACCACCCGTTCGGCGGCGCCTACGAGCTCACCCAGATGCTGCTCGCGGCGCTGGTCTTCGCGGCGCTGCCGCTGACCAGCATCGACGGCGGTCATGTCGAGGTCGATCTCGCGCTGCACCTGCTGTCGCGCCCGGTGCAACGGGTGCTCGGGCGCCTCGCCGGGGCGGTCTCGGCCGTGGCGCTCGCCTATTTCGCCTACCGTCTGGTGCTGATCGGCCTCGACCAGATCCACGACGGCACCCGCAGCGCCTCGCTCGCGCTGCCCATGGCACCGCTCGCCTTCCTCGCCGCCGCCAGCTGCGCGGTGTCGAGCGTCGCGATGATCCTGCGCCGGGAGACCCAATGACCATCTCGCTGATTGCCCTCGCCATCCTTCTCGGACTGGTGTTCATGCGCGTGCCGATCGCCTTCGCCATGGCCATCGTCGGCGGCATCGGCTTTGCCCTGCTGCGCGGCTGGGCCCCGGCCGGCGCCATGGTCGGCAACGCCGTGTTCGAGACCGGGCTGAACTATTCGCTTTCTGTGGTGCCACTCTTCATCTTCATGGGCAACGTGCTCGCGGGCTCCGGCATCGCGCAGGGGCTGTTCTCGGCCGCCGACCGGATCTTCGGACGGATGCGCGGCGGGCTCGCCATGGCCACGGTGCTGTCCTGCGGCGGCTTCTCGGCGGTCTGCGGCTCGTCGCTCGCCACCGCCGCCACCATGTCCAAGGTTGCCATGCCCTCGATGCGGCGCTTCGGCTATTCCGACAGCCTCGCCACCGGCGCCATCGCCGCGGGCGGCACGCTGGGCATCCTGATCCCGCCGTCGGTGGTGCTGATCATCTTCGGTCTGCTGACCGAGGCCGACATCGGCAAGCTCTTCCTGGCGGGGATCATTCCCGGCATCCTTGGCATTATCGGCTACCTGCTGGCGGTGATGGTGGCGGTGCGGCTGAAGCCTGAGCTCGCCCCAAAGGTCGGCGAGGTCCACCCGATGACCCGCC
>NZ_JAATOS010000693.1:0-1682 GCF_011806505.1 Salipiger sp. HF18
TGAACCCGCCGGGCGTGAAGACGGTGATCGCCATCGGTTCGGGCAAGGGCGGGGTGGGCAAGTCCACCGTGTCCTCGAACCTCGCGGTGGCGCTGGCGCGGGCGGGCAAGAAGGTGGGCCTGCTGGACGCGGACATCCACGGCCCCTCGCAGCCGCGCATGTTCGGCATCTCGAAGCGCCCGGCGAGCCCGGACGGCAAGACCATCATTCCGCTCAAGGCGCACGGCGTGACCCTCATGTCCATCGGCTTCATGCTGCCCGAGGACAAGGCCGTGGTCTGGCGCGGGCCGATGCTGATGGGCGCGCTGCAGCAGATGATGATGCAGGTGGAATGGGGCGAGCTCGACGTGCTGCTCATCGACCTGCCGCCGGGCACGGGAGACGTTCAGCTGTCGCTGGGGCAGAAGAGCGAGCTTGCCGGGGCCATCGTGGTCTCGACGCCGCAGGACGTGGCGATGATCGACGCCAAGAAGGCGCTCGACGCGTTCCAGACCCTGAACGTGCCGGTGCTGGGGCTGATCGAAAACATGTCTCTCTATATATGTCCCGACTGCGGGCACGAGGCGCATCTCTTCGGCCATGGCGGCGTGGCGGCCGAAGCCGAGCGGCTGGGCCTGCCGGTGCTGGCGCAGCTGCCCATCGACCTCGAGACCCGCATCGGCGGCGATGCGGGCACGCCAGTCGCCCTTGGCGACGGCGTCATGGCCCAGGCCTACGCCACGCTCGCGGACCGGTTCATCAAGGGCGGGATCGTCTGAGGCCGGTTGCGCGCCTTGTTTCTGCGCCGCTGGGTCTTGCTGTGCGGTTGCCCGGCCCTGGTGCCTGTGGCGAGGGGGCAGGGGGCGCTGCCCCCGTCCCTGCGGGACTCCCCCGGAGTTTGCCTGGCAAGATGAAGACGCGAGGGCCTGGCTGCGGGCTGGTTTGAGTGGCTGGGGGTGGGCCGGGTTGATGGGGTGGGCTTGGTGGCGCGGGTCCAGAGGGCCAGCCCGTTGCGGGAGAGGGGGTGTTGTCCCCGTCTCCTGCGGTGTTTGCTTGCCAAGATGAAGATGTGGGGGCTTCGCCGGGGGCGCTGATCAGGCGACCTTGTGGAGTTGCAGGATCATGTCGAGTACCAGCGCTGCGGGGTCGACGTTGACGGCGCGGGCATGGCGGGCGCGGTCGCCGGCGTCCTGCGCGATCCGGGCCCAGGCGCGCCCGGTGGCGGGGTCCGGGGCGAGGCGGGAGAGCATCGCGGCCTCGCCGGGGGCGGCCTCGGGCATCGGCGGCTGGCCGGTGACGCCGGTGCGCGCGAGCCGGGCCAACACGAGATCCATCAGTGTCAGCACGAGATCGAGCCGCGGCTCGTTGGCCTTGCCTGCGGTGCTTTCGCCGAGGGCGATGGCGCGGGGGCGGTCGAGCCGGGGCAGGGTGTCGAGAAGCCGGACGAGGTCGGCGTAGAGCTTCAGCCCGTCGTGGTTCAGCAGCCGCAGCGCAGCCCCCACCGAGCCCGCGGCCAGTGCCGAGAGCGCCTGCGCCTCGTCGGTGCGGACCTCGGCGCCCGCCTGTCCCAGCGCGCGGGCCATGTCCTCGGGATCGAGGGGACCCAGGCGCAGCTCGCGGCAGCGCGAGCGGATGGTGGGCAGGAGGCGCGAGGGCTGGTGCGAGATCATCAGCAGCACGGTGCGCGCCGGCGGCTCCTCGAG